>SFSZ01000017.1 GCA_004563275.1 bacterium | reverse complement strand
ACCTTTTGTAGCCATAGAATCATCTCCTTATAAATATTATAGCAAAAATAAAAGCATACACTTTTTTTCGTGTACACTTTTATCTTACAACTTCACCTTAGCTACTCTTTAAAGTTAAATATATAATCTAAGATACGTACCTCATCACCACGTTTAGCGCCTAATCTTTCAAGTTCATCTTCAACACCCATACCTTTAAGTTTACGAGCAAATCTTAAAATACTTTCATCTTCAGTAAATCTAGTCATCTTAAGTAAAGTTTCAACTTCTTTACCTTCAACAACCCATAAATCATTTTCTCTATGAATAGTAAAAGGTTTAGTATCTTCAAATTTATATAAAATATGACTCTCATTATTAGTATTAAAAACAACATTTTCGTTTTCTTTAACTAATCTATTTAAATCAGTTAATAATTCCCCTATTCCCTCATTATATAACGCACTAATAGGATAAACCTTAATATCTGGATACTTCTTCTTAAATAACTCTAAATTAGCCTTAGAACTATCTAAATCCATCTTATTAGCAATTACTACATTAGGTCTAAGTAATAAAGATTCATCATACTTCTTAAGTTCATTAACAATAATTTCATAAGACTCAATTGGATCATTACCTTCAATTCCACTCATATCTACAACATGAGCAATAACCTTAGTTCTTTCTGCATGTCTTAAAAATTTATGTCCAAGACCAATACCTTCAGAAGCACCTTCAATTAAACCAGGTAAATCTGCCATTACAAAACTATCATCATAAACCTTAACAACCCCTAAATTAGGAGATAAAGTTGTAAAATGATAAGCAGCAATCTTTGGAGTAGCATTACTAATTACACTAAGTAAAGTACTCTTACCAACTGAAGGAAGACCAACAAGTCCAACATCAGCTAAAACCTTAAGTTCACATTTAACTTCAAGTTCTTCGCCAGGAGCACCAAGTTCACTCATCTTAGGAGCAGGATTATCATGAGTAGCAAAAGCTCGATTACCTCTACCACCTCTACCACCTTTCGCAACAACAAATTCTCCATCAATCAAATCACAAATAACATTACCAGTACTTAAATCAGTTACAACAGTTCCTTCAGGTACCTTAATGATAACATCTTCAGCATTAGATCCATTACGATCATCACCCTTACCATTAACACCCTTATCACCTTTAATAATCTTTTTGACCTTTAAATCAATTAAAGTTTTTAAAGATTTATCAGTTTTAAAAATAATACTAGCACCTTTTCCACCATTGCCACCATTAGGGCCACCCATAGCAATAAACTTCTCACGTCTAAAAGAAGTACAACCATCTCCACCCTTACCAGCAATTAATTTAATTTTAACCTCATCTACAAACATAGAAAGTCCTCATTTCTAGTTAGGTATAATACCATATTTATTAATATAATTCAATGATAGTACACCCCGCATTATCAATTGATAAATATAACTTTTTAACCCTTTTATCCCTCTTAAAACGCCTATTTATTTCATCTCTTAAAATACCATAACCAATCCCATGAATTATTACAATCTTTTTATTTCTTAACTTAATATTATCATTAATAAAATCACTAACTGGAACATAAACTGTTTCCCTTGTAAAACCATGAACATCAATACTAGGTAATATATTTAAAAAAGGACTACCCTTGTGCATTAGTAGTACCTTCTTCACTTGCTAATTGTGGCATATCATTATCCGTAGTTAATTCTTCAATAGGAGTTTCAGTCTTAGGTTCCGTTAAACCACAAGTATTAAATACATATTCTTTATCAGGTATCGAACTTAAAGAACCAACTCTACCAGTTCCAATAAAAGCTGCCATATTACATACCTTAGCAGTCATATCCATATCAAAACCTCTAATAATTGAATAAGCATAAGCTCCAAAAAAAGCTGCATCATAATTAGAATCATCTTTCTTAACGACATTAACTGCAGGAATCATCTTAACTTGACGTTCCTTAACATATAATACCCCATTTTCCTTAAGCATTAAAATATATTGTGCTTTATTTAAATCCTTTATCTTTTGAAACATATTAACTAAAGTTTTAGGTTTATTAATATAAGCATCTAATTTAGTTAAAGCCTTAGCAAAATCAAAATTAGCACATACATAATGAGATCTCTTACTCATATCATAATATTGTTCATTAACCTTATTACCAATAAAAATAATTTTAGAAGTTGGATAATTATTAGCAGCAGCTATACCACCACCAATATCTGAACCATCAACAATAATATAATCAGGAATAATATCATACTTAAATCTAGTTAAATAAGCCCCATTATCACTTAAAACTGAACTAGATAACCCATTACTCTTATCTAAAGTAATATAATTAACATTACTCTTAACTTCAAAATTAGTTTCAACATTCTTAATATCAACATTATATTTCTCAAGTTCAGCCTTAATCTTATTACCAGTCTCATCACCACTAATTAAACCAGCATAATGAACTTTAATACCCCATTTAGAAAGCATACAAGCTACATAAACACTAATACCACCTGGTTGTTCCAATCTTTCAGAAGTGGCCTTAAAAGCCCCTAAAGAAGGATAACTATCAACCGGTAAAACAACATCATAATTAGGTTTACCAATAACTAAGACATTCATAATATCACCCTTTATTCTATATAACAATTATAATATAAAATAATAAAATAAACAATAAAAAAATTGTAGTTGTTAACCTACAATTTTTACCATTCTACTAATCTTCTGTCTGGCCAAGTTCCTGCTTCTTTCATAATAATTTTAGCATCAAATTCGGCTTCTTGACCACCTACATTTTGATTATTTTCATTATCCTTAAAGAATATCTCAAGCTTATAAGTATGTTTAACATCTTGTCCAGTTTTAAATTGACCTACTCCAAAAGTCACAGTACTTTGACCAAGTGGTAGTGCATAATTAGAAATATTACTTACCGGAGTGCCACCTTCATTAACCGTATTAGTTAAAGAATAAGATAAATAACCAGCATTAAAAGTATTCTTATTTACTTCTAGGCCAATTTGATAATTCATTGGTAAAGAAGTATTATTACTTCCCTTTAAAGTAAAATTCTTACTTAACCAAGCTTCTTCTTTCGGATAAGCATTTACAATATTTAAATGTTCTCCTTCAGTATAATCAATTGCTAAAGTACCACCATTAAGCATTACAGTTGAAGCTATCTCAGTTCCTGATGCCACTGCCGTAAAATACGCATAAGAACCAATTGATACCGCAATTAGTAAAACACTAATAGAAATAATAAGTATAATTAATTTATTTTTATTATTCTTCATCCCTAATCCTCTATTCTATAAAAATTATACCTAAAGAATTAAAAAAGTACAATAGTTAATTTTAAAATAAACTAAGTTGACTAGATTCAGGCATTTGTTCTAAAACACCCATTGTTCTTAATTTTTCAATTAAAGTTTGACTGACTTTACCTCTAGATTGTAAGTCTTCAACACTAATATATCTGCCCTTTTCTCTTTCATTAACAATCGTATTAGCAACAGTTTCACCTAATCCATCTACTGATAAAAATGGTGGTCTAATTGAATTTTCATCATAAACACCCCAAGTAGTAGCTGGACTATCATATAAATCAATTGGTAAAAATTTAATACCTCTTGCTGTTGCTTCTAAACAAACCTTTAAACATTCTAAAACGCCTAATTCTTTATTAGTAGCTTCAAAACCTTTACTTTGAATTTCTAATACTCTTTCTTTAATTGCATCATAACCTTTAATCATAGTTTCAACTTCAAAATCAGTTGCTTTACTAGTTAACCAAGATGCATAGAAATAAACTGGCATATGTACTTTAAACCAAGCAATTCTAAATGCCGAAATAACATAAGCAGCCGCATGAGCTTTCGGGAACATATATTTAATCTTATGACAAGATTCAATATACCAATCTGGAATATGATTATCAATCATCGTTTGTTTATGTTTTTCCCAAGTTTCCTTTTCTTTAGGTTTACTTGCTTTACCCTTACGTACAAATTCCATTATTTTAAAGGCTTTAATCGGTTCAACACCTTGTTGCATCAAATATACCATAATATCATCACGACAACCTATAGTATCTTTAAAAGGTACCTTTATAACCCCATTTTCATCCGGAGTACATAAGTCTCTCGCATTACCAAGCCATACATCAGTACCGTGAGATAAACCAGCTATTTTTATAAGTTCTGCAAAAGTAGTTGGTTTAATTTCTGCAACCATTCCAATTGTAAAATTAGTCCCAAATTCAGGAATACCCAAAGTACCAGTTGGACATAATATTTGATCATTAGTAACTCCTAAAGCTTCCGTACTAGAGAAAATACTCATAGTTTCTTTATCATCTAAAGGAACCTTAGTAACATCTTTTTTAGTTAAATCTTGAATCATACGTAACTGAGTTGGATCAGAATGTCCTAAAATATCTAATTTTAATAAATCTTCTTCAATTGAATGGTATCCAAAGTGAGTTGTTCTCCAAGCACTATTCGGATCATCTGCTGGAAATTGAAATGGTGTAAAATCAAAGACATCCATATAATCAGGAACAACAACTATTCCTCCTGGATGTTGACCAGTAGTTCTCTTAACTCCTGTACACCCTAATGCCAATCTTTCAATCTCTGTACTTCTCATAAATAGGCCTTTATCTTCGACATAACCTTTAACAAAACCATAAGCCGTTTTTTCTGCTACTGTACCAATTGTTCCCGCTCTATATACATTATCAACTCCGAATAACACCTTAGTATATTCATGAGTTGAAGCTTGATTTAATTCAGAGAAATTTAAATCGATATCAGGAACTTTATCTGCATTAAAACCTAAGAACGTTGCAAAAGGCATATCTTGACCATCTTTATATAACTTTTCTCCACAATTAGGGCAAACCCTATCTGGTAAATCAATTCCACAAGAATAAGATTTACTTAATTTTTCTCCATTTTCATCTTCGAAAAAACTACTCTTACAATTAGTACATCTATAATGTGCTTCTAAAGGATTAACTTCTGTAATACCCATCATTGTTGCTACAAAAGAAGAACCAACAGAACCTCTTGAACCAACTAAGAAACCTTCATCATTAGAGTGTTTAACTAATCTTTGAGCAATTAAGTAAATTGGATCGAAACCTCCACCAATAATACCACCTAAATTTTTCTTTAATTTCTTTTCTAAAGCAGCATCATTTAGTTCCCCATCTTCTTCACTCCAATGATTCTTAATGTTCTCTTTAACTAAAGATTTAACCGCATCAATACCCTCAAAAATAACTTCATGAGCTTTTTTAAAAATCTTTCTTTCAAGTTCTGGATCATCTTCACTAGTTTCATTTAATATAAGTTCTCTACATGCTTTATAAACTGAATCACCATATAACTCCTTAGCAATTCTCTCTTCAATAATTAAAGGTAAATCATCACCATACCAAGATGTAGCTTTTTCATAAACCAAATCCGTAACAACCCTTGGACAATCTAAATAACTCTTACCATCATCAGCTTTAACTCTAGGAGAGAAAGGAGTTCCACCCGTATCAATAATAACTTCAAACTCACCAACCATATCAGCTACTTTATTTGTATTAGTTACAACAATCTCATAAGCTAAATCATCACCTAAGAATTTAAAATCATTAAGCATCTCTTCCGTATTTCTAAAATGCATTGAAGGAATCTTTGTAATACTTTGCTTAGCCAAAGGATGTCTTCCTCCACCTGGAACCTTTTGATTAATAATAATTTCTCTATATATCTTATCTTCTCTAAAGAAATGATGAACATCACCAGTAGCTACAATAATCTTACCAGCTTCTTTAGTCGCATTAACAACCTTTTTAACATGATTAGCAAGCTCTAATTCATTCGCAAAATCACTAGTTTGAATTAAATGATTATAAACCTCTAAAGGTTGAACCTCAACATAATCATAAAAATTAATTATATTAGTAAGTTCTTCTCCATCTTTACTTCTAGCTTCAATAAATACCTCAGATTCATAACAACCACTACCAATAATTAAACCCTCTCTAAGCTCATTTAAGACACTTCTAGGGATTCTTGGAGTCTTATATAAATAAGTTGTATTAGCTAAAGAAACAATCTTAAATAAATTCTTTAAACCCGTTTTATTTAAAACAATCGCATTAAAATGAAAAGTTCTACCAAACTTATGAATTTCTTCCTTAGAAATCAATTTATCTAAATCACTAATTAAACTTTTACCCTGTCTAATTAACTTCTCACACATCTTATGAAAAACTAAAGCTGTACCTTCTGCATCATAATCAGCTCTATGATGAGCATCCTCATCAAAAGGAACATCATATCTTTTAACTAAAGCTGATAAACTATGTCTAGTATGTTCTTGATCAATAGCTCTTGATAACTCTAAAGTATCAATAACCGTATTAGTAAACTCACCTAAGTCATATTTCTTCATAGACATTTCCATAAAAGAAACATCAAACTTAGCATTATGAGCCACCATTGGACAATCTCCAGTCCACTTTAAGAAACGCTTAGTAACATTCTCTTCATTATCTTTATCCTTAAGCATCTCATCAGTAATACAAGTTAAATCAGTAATCTTTTGTGGCAATTTACGATTAGGATTAATAAGTTCATCAAACCTATCAATAATCTCCCCATTTTTAATTTTAACAGCTCCAATTTCAATCATTTGATCTCCACCAGCTGCATTAAAACCAGTAGTTTCTGTATCAAATACAACATATGTAGTATCTCTTAAAGGTAAATCATTACTTCTTAAAACAATCTTAACCGTATCATCTACTAAAGTAAGTTCCGTTCCATATAAACCTTTAAATCTCTTTTCTGGATCCTCTATTCCCTTATTATGATTTTTAATAATTTCATAAATAATTGGAAAAGCCTGACAACCATTATGATCAGTAACAGCTACTGCCCTATAACCAGCATTAATCGCATTACTTACTAATTCACAAGTATGTTTATCTAAATCAAACTTAGTAACACCATCCATTTGACTCATCATCGTATGAGCATGAAGTTCTACTCTCTTAACTGGAGCATCATCAGTAAATTTAACAGTTTTACTAGGAATTTCTTCAATATCTCTAATATTAAAAACTAAATCTTTAGCAAAATTATCATTCTTAACATATCCTCTAAACTTATACCATTTACCATCTTTTAAACCACTTTTATATCTATTAAAGTCATCATCTTCCCTACAAAATATCTTAGCTAAAATACTATCAGTCTTATCACTAATCTTTAAAGTTAATATCTTAAAATTACTCTTATTAGAAATAAACTCTTCAATTCCAAAAATATATGCTTCAACAGTAACATTATTTTCTTCACCCATAATATCTTTAATACTCGTTATTGTCTTACTCTTAATAGATTCACCCATAATAACTTTAAATTCAGGTTCTTTCTTAACAATAACATCAGTTTTACTATTTACAATTTCATTCTTAATCGCATCTCTAATTTCTGTATTAATAACTGGTTCAATCTCATAACTAGCAAAACCTAAAGAATTAATCCATTTATTAAAAGCTTTATTATAACTTCTAATTAGTTCTGACTCTATCTTACTAATAACATCAATCTTTAAAACATTACCATCTAATACTATATTAGTATCACTTAAACTAATTAAAGAAGGATTTTCTTCTACTAATAAATTTAAATAATATCTAAAATATTTAATAACATCTTCATCATTAATATTTTCATAATCAAATAAAATCTTAATAGTTGAAACATTTTCTATCCCTTTAGAAGCACATTCAATAAGATTTAATACTGGCTCTATATCTAATACTTTAGAAGAAGATAAATATACATCCCAAGACTCTTTTTTCTTATTAATAACTACTTTTTTAACAGTTACCCCATTAAAATTATCTTCTCCATTAAATTCAATTTTATCAAAAAATCTTTTTAAAGTATTATCCATAAAACCACCATCCTGCAATACTTATTATAACTTAATTTTAAATTTAAAAAAATACCTAAAAGGTATTTTCTTTCCATTAAACATAAGTTCCATTAAATATATGTACAAGTAACATAAATAATATTGTAATCATTACAACTACTGCAAGTACAATTAATATTCTCTTCTTATATTTTTCCATAAACATCAAATATATTATATCACACCATAAAAAAAGAAGAAACTATTCAGTTACTTCTTCATTAATTTCTTCTATTTCTTTAGCTTCTTCTTTAATATCTTCGTTATCAATAAATTCTTCTTCTAATACTTCTGAAGGTTCATCAGTCATAAACTCTTTATCCAACATAATTTCTATATCAGAATATTGTCTAGCACCAGTACCTGCAGGTATTAATTTACCTAAGATAACATTTTCTTTTAAGCCTTTTAATTCATCAACTTTTCCTCTAATTGCTGCATCAGTTAATACTCTAGTTGTTTCTTGGAATGAAGCAGCAGATAAGAATGAATCAGTTTCTAAACTTGATTTTGTAATACCTAAGATTATTGGGTATCCCTTAGCAGGAACTTTTCCTTCTAAGATAACCGGTTTATTCTTATTAGCAAATTCTCTAATAGATACAGTTAAACCAGCAACTAAATCAGTATCACCAGAATCTGTAACACGCATCTTATTAATCATACGTGAAGCAATAACTTCAACATGTTTATCAGCAATGTCTACACCTTGTGATTTATATACCTTTTGAATTTCTTTTAAGATATATTCTTGAGTAGTAATTGGGTCTGTTACTGCAAGTAATTCTTTAGGAGCAATAATTCCTTCTGTTAATTTATCACCTGCATTAACTTCACTACCAACTTCAACTCTTAATTTAGCACCATAATTTGTTGTATGTTCATGAGAATCAGCATCATTTGCAACAGTAACTTTCCATTTACCATTACTATCTTCGATCTTAGTGACTTTACCAGTAATTTCAGAAATAGTTGCTTTACCTTTAGGGTTTCTAGCTTCAAATACTTCTTCTACTCTTGGTAAACCTTGAGTAATATCTTCTTCAGAAGCAACACCACCGGCATGGAATGTTCTAAGTGTTAACTGAGTACCCGGTTCACCAATTGATTGAGCAGCCATAATACCAACAGCTTCTCCAGTTTCAACTAAGTTACCAGTAGCTAAGTTATTACCATAACATTTTTGACAAATGCCTTGACTTGATTTACAAGTTAAAACACTTCTTATTTCTACTTCTTTAATACCAGCTTTTACAATCTTATTAGCTATACTTTCAGTAATAGCTTCATTTTTATCAACAATAACTTCTTTAGTTTCAGGATTAATAACCTTTTTAGCAGTATAACGACCAACAATTCTTTCAGCTAAACTTTCAATTACAGATCCGTCTTTATCATCAATAAAGTCAGATACTAATAATCCACTTGTACATCCACAATCATATTCTTTAATAATAATATCTTGAGCAACATCTACAAGTCTTCTTGTTAAGTAACCAGAGTCAGCTGTCTTTAATGCTGTATCGGCAGAACCTTTACGAGCACCGTGAGTATTAACGAAGAATTCGTTAACTGAGTGTCCTTCATATAATGAAGTTAAGATTGGAATTTCAACCGCTTCACCATTTGGTTTAGCCATTAAACCACGCATACCAGCCATTTGGGTAAACTGGTTCAAAGAACCACGAGCACCAGAAGTCATCATAATGAATATTGGGTTTGTAGGATTAGCTGCTGCAATACCTTTAAGCTCAGCTTCTACTTGATTTCTTACGCCATTCCAAACATCAATTACAGAAGTATATCTTTCAAAATCAGTAATTAAACCTCTTTGGAATTGTTTATTAATCTTATCAACCTTAGCTTGACCAGCATCAATATATTCTTGTTTATGTTGACTAGTCATAATATCCATAATACTAAATGTAATACCAGAAATAGTAGAATATTTAAATCCTAAATCCTTAAGTCTATCTAGCATCATAGAAGTTTCGGTTGTTTTATAACGTTTAAATATTTGTGCAATAATTTGTTGTAAAGTCTTCTTAGAAAATGCTCCTGTAATTTCCATAGCTTTAACAGCTTCCGGAATATTAGTACCTCTTTCTAAGAAATACTTACTAGGAGTTAATCCTTCAATATTATCCTTAGTAGGTTCATTAATATATGGATAAGTATCAGGTAAAATCTCATTAAAGATTAATTTACCAGCAGTAGTAACTAAATACTTATCTTTTACTTCATCAGCAAAAATCTTATATTTAAATGAATTTACTGGAACAACGATTCTTGTATGAAGAGTAATCTCTCTTCTTTCATAAGCCATAATAGCTTCATTAGAATTCTTATAAACTTTACCCTCATTTTCTTCTCCAGAATATTCTAAAGTAATATAGTAATTACCTAAAACCATATCTTGTGAAGGAGTAACAATTGGTTTACCATCAGAAGGTTTTAAGATGTTATTAGCACCTAACATTAAAATTCTAGCTTCAGCTTTAGCTTCTTCAGATAGAGGTACATGTACAGCCATTTGGTCACCATCGAAGTCAGCATTAAATGCAGCACATACTAATGGATGTAATCTAATAGCTTTACCACCTACTAATTTAGGTTCGAATGCTTGAATACCAAGTCTATGTAATGTAGGAGCACGGTTAAGCATTACTGGATACTCAGTAATAACATCCTCAACAACATCCCATACACAATCATCTTTAGCATCAATTAATTTTTTAGCACCTTTAATATTATGAGCTATACCTCTTTCAACTAAACCATTAATTACATGAGGTTTAAATAACTCTAAAGCCATATCTTTAGGAAGACCACATTCATACATCTTTAAATTAGGTCCTACAACGATAACAGAACGTCCAGAGTAATCAACACGTTTACCTAATAAGTTTTGACGGAAACGTCCTTGTTTACCCTTTAACATAGAAGATAAAGATTTTAATGCTCTATTACCAGCACCACTTACACTTCTACCTCTTCTACCATTATCAAATAAAGTATCAACAGCTTCTTGAAGCATACGTTTTTCATTTTGAACAATAATAGATGGAGCTCCTAATTCTAATAATTTCTTTAAACGATTATTACGGTTAATAATACGTCTATATAAGTCATTTAAATCAGAAGTAGCAAATCTACCACCATCAAGTTGAATCATAGGTCTAAGCTCTGGAGGAATAACTGGAATACAATCAAGTACCATCCATTCAGGCTTATTACCACTAGTTTGGAAAGCAACTAAACAATCTAAACGTTTAACTAATCTAACACGTTTTTGACCAGTAGCACCTTCTAATTCTTCTCTTAATTTTTCAACTTCTTTATCAACATCAACTTCTTTTAAAAGTTTTTGAATAGCTTCAGCACCCATTCCAACTTCAAAAGAATTACCATATTTTTCATAATAAGCACGATATTCTTTATCAGATAAAGTTTGTTTCTTTTCTAAAGGAGCATTACCTGGATTAATTACAACATAACTAACAAAGTATAATACTTCTTCTAATTCTCTAGGAGACATATCTAAAACTAATCCCATTTTAGAAGGTACACCCTTAAAGAACCAAATGTGAGAACAAGGAGCAGCAAGTTCAATGTGTCCCATTCTTTCACGTCTAACTTTAGAACGAGTAACCTCTACTCCACATCTATCACAAATAACATTTTTATATCTTAATCTTTTATATTTACCACAAGAACATTCAAAGTCTTTAGTGGGACCAAATATCTTTTCACAGAAAAGTCCATCTCTTTCAGGTTTTAAAGTACGATAGTTGATAGTCTCTGGTTTTTTAACTTCACCGTAAGACCAACTTCTTATTTTCTCAGGGCTAGCAATCCCAACACGGATTCCTTTAATATTATTAACTTCTAACATTATAATTCATCCCCTTCTTCAAAACTTTCTTCCAAATCTTTAAGTTCATCTAAATCTGGTTCTTCCTCTAATTCTTCATCACCAAATTCGTTTGCTTCTTCATCATAATCAGAATTTTGAGGTTCTGGTGGTTCTGGCAAATCTTCACGAGATTTAACTTCCCCAGTTTTAGCATCTATTTCATCAATAGTAATAGCTTCACCAGATTCATCCTCTTCTTCTTCTAATTCTTTTAATTCATGAACTTGATCATTTTGATCAATCATTTCAACATTTAAACCTAAAGCTTGGAATTCTTTAATTAAAACTCTAAATGATTCTGGCATTCCCGCACCTTTAACAGTCTTACCTTTAACTAAAGCTTCATAAACTTTAACACGTCCAACAACATCATCAGATTTAATAGTTAAAATTTCTTGTAATACATGAGCAGCACCATAAGCATATAATGCCCAAACTTCCATCTCACCAAATCTTTGACCACCAAATTGTGCTTTACCACCTAATGGTTGTTGAGTGACTAATGAGTAAGGACCAGTTGAACGAGCATGAATCTTATCATCAACCATATGATGTAACTTAATCATGTACATTACACCAACAGCAACACGATTTTCAAACTTCTCACCAGTTCTACCATCATATAAATCAGTCTTACCATCTGGATCCATACCAGCTAAAGCCATTTGTTCTTTAATTTCATCTACAGAAGCACCGTCAAATACTGGAGTAGCATAATGAACACCTAACTTTTTACCAGCCATACCTAAATGTAATTCTAAAATTTGTCCTAAGTTCATACGAGATGGAACACCTTGTGGATTAAGTACAATATCTACTGGAGTACCATCTGGTAAATAAGGCATATCCTCTTCCGGTAAAATAAGTGAAATAACACCCTTATTACCGTGACGACCAGACATCTTATCACCAACTTGAATCTTACGTTTTTGAATAATATAAACTCTTATTATCTTAGAAACTCCAGGTCCAAGCTCATCACTATTTTCTTTTGTATAAACTTTAACATCATGAACAATACCATCAGCACCATGAGCAACTCTAAGTGAAGTATCTCTTACTTCTCTAGTCTTTTCACCAAAGATAGCATGTAATAATTTTTCTTCACTAGTTAATTCTTGCATTCCTTTAGGAGTTACTTTACCAACTAAAATATCTCCTTCTTTAACTTCAGTACCAATTCTAACAATACCATTAGCATCTAAGTTCTTACGAGCATCTTCACCAACATTAGGAATATCTCTCGTAATTTCCTCAGGTCCTAACTTAGTATCTCTACAATCAATATCATAATGTTCAATATGTAAAGAAGTATAAACATCATCTTTAACTAATCTTTCATTTAATACAACTGCATCTTCATAGTTATAACCATTACATGTCATGAATGCTACAACCATGTTCTTACCTAAAGCAAGTTCTCCTTTATCAGTTGAAGGTCCATCAGCAATAACTTCACCTCTATGAACCTTATCACCCTTTTTAACAATAGGATTATGAGAAATATTACTTTCAGCATTACTTCTTTCAAAGTTAGCTAAATAATATTCATCTTTACCCTTAGCATTTTTAATAACAATCTTTTTACTATCAGCATATTCAACTACACCATCAGCCTTAGCAACAATAGTAGAACCAGAATCTCTAGCAGCTACATATTCAACGCCAGTACCAACGATAGGAGCTTCAGTCTTAAGTAGTGGAACAGCTTGTCTTTGCATGTTAGAACCCATTAATGCACGTCTTGCATCATCGTGATCTAAGAATGGAATACAACTTGTTGTAATAGAAACGATTTGACTTGGAGAAACATCAATAAAGTTTACTAAGTCACTCTTAACCATTACATTCTCACCATTTAAACGAGCTACAACAGTATCATCTGCAATATTATTATTTTCATCAATATTAACAGTAGATTGACTAATATAATAATCAGCTTCTTCATCTGCAGTTAAATATACAACATCATCTAAAATATGTCTATTTTCTACTTTATGATAAGGAGTAGTAATAAAACCATATTCATTAATCTTAGCATAAGAAGCTAAAGATGTAATTAAACCAATATTAGCACCTTCTGGTGATTCAATAGGACAAATACGACCATAGTGTGATTCATTAACATCACGAACATCCATACCTGCTCTATCTCTAGATAAACCACCTGGTCCTAAAGAACTTAAACGTCTCTTATCAGTTAACTCAGCAATTGGGTTAATTTGATCCATGAACTTAGATAATTGAGATGAACCAAAGAACTCTTTTAAAGCTGCAGTTACAGGTCTAATATTAATTAAAGTCTTAGGAGTAACATTTTCAATTTCTTGAGTAGTCATTCTTTCACGAATAACTCTTTCCATACGACTCATACCAACTCTAAATTGAGTTTGAATTAATTCACCAACTTGTCTAACACGACGATTACCTAAATGATCAATTTCATCAATATTACCAATATTGGCAAGTAAATCTAAATAATAACTAACAGCAGCATATAAATCACTAATAGTAAGTCTTCTAACATCTATAGATTGATCATTACCAATGATTTTAATAGTTTTTTCACTATCATTTTTATCATATACAAGAACTTCTTGTACTTTATTATAAGTATCTAATTCTTCATTAATAGAAACTTCTTTTAAATTAACACCCTTAGCAAAGTAAGGTCTTAATTCTTCTAAACGTTTCTTATCAATAACTTCACCCTTAGAAGCAATAACCTCTTTACCATCTTTAATATTTTCAGCTAAAGTACAACCAAGTAATCTGTCTAAAACATTTAATTTCTTATTAAATTTATATCTACCAACTTTAGCTAAGTCATATCTAAATCTATCAAAGAATCTAACAATTAATTGGTTCTTTGCACTATCTAAAGTAGCAGGTTCTCCTGGTTTTAACTTTTCATAAATTTCAATTAAAGCTTCATCAGTATTTTTAGTACTATCTTTTTCAATAGTATTATCAATAAAGTAATTATCTCCAAATACAGACTTAATAGATTCATCACTAGATAAACCAACAGCTCTTAATAATGTAGTAACAGGTACTTTTCTAGTACGATCTATTCTTACATAAATAACGTCTCTTGCATCTAATTCAAATTCTAACCAAGTACCTTTATTAGGAATAATTTCTCCAGATACAACTGGTCTACCATTCTTATCTATTTCACGTTTAAAATAAATAGATGGACTTCTTACAAGTTGAGATTGGATAACTCTTTCAACACCATTAATAATGAAAGTACCACTTTCAGTCATTAAAGGCATATCACCTAAAAAAACCTCTTGTTCCTTAACTTCTCCAGTCTCATGAATGAACACTCTAGCTTGAACTTTTAACGGTGCAGAAAAAGTTAACATTCTTTCCTTACATTCCTTAATAGAATATCTAGGCTCATCAAAAGAATAATCACTGAATTCAAGTGATATATTTCCGGTGAAACTTTCTACAGGAAATAAGTCATCAAAAACTTCCTTTATACCGCTTTCTAGAAACCATTGATAAGATTTCTTTTGAATGTCTAATAAATCTGTAAGTTCAAAGTTGTTCGTAGTTTTAGAGAAAGTAACTCTTTCCCTATGGTCACCAAATTTTGCTGTTTTGTATGCCACTAAATTTCACCCCAAACAATATATTTTTAATCGCTATTATCCCCACAAGGGGACACAGTTCCAATCTAAAATTCTACCAAATAATAAGAAACTTTGTCAACCTATTTTTCCCGTAAAAGTTAAAAAAATCAAAACTTTTTTTAAAACAATAAAAAAAGCTTATAAATTATAAACCTTTACTACATAAAAACCCTTATCCTTAGCAAGAACATCTACATTATATTTAGCCTTTAAATTCTTTATAACCGTTTTAACCCCATGATTAGTTCTCATCACAAACCATAACTGCCCATCATTATTTAAATGATTAAAAGCCTCTTCAATAATACGTAAATAAACACTTTTTCCCGCTCTTATAGGAGGATTACTAATAATAACATCATAACTATCCTTAACATCATCATAAACATTACTATTCCATACCCTACCATCAACATCATTTTCCTTCATATTCATCTTACATAAATGAATAGCTCTATTATTAACATCAACCATATCCGCATGAACATTCATAATCTTAGAAATAGAAATACCTAAAAAACCAATTCCACAACCAACATCTAAAAGACTAATATCACGCTTACTAACTTACTACCCTCATCAATTTTATCTTTACTAAACACCCCTAAATCACTATTAAAAATAAAAGAATAAGAATCATACTTATAATTAAGCTTTCTAATTTCACTTCTTAAATTTTCATTATTATCAAAATATTGCATAAAATCACCACCAACATTATAACACAAAATAATCATAGCCTAAACTATGATTATTTAACAGTAAATAAAGAACTTGTTGCAATTCCAGTAACACTACTATCATTAAATTTATCTGCGTCTGCTTGAGTACGTGCATACCCTGTTGTGGCTTTACTACCATAAAACATATTTGACATGGATGTTACCTTACTAGTATCAAAACTACTTAAATCTAAGGTTGTGGCATAACTAGTTTCAAACATATATGACATGTCTGTTACCTTACTAGTATCAAAACTACTTAAATTTAAGGTTGTGGCTTGACTACCATCAAACATATATGACATATCTGTTACATTTGAGGTATTAAAATTTCTTAAATCTAAATTAGTTGCCTTACAATAATAAAACATACCTTCCATGTTAGTTACATTAGTTGTATCAAAACTACTTAAATCTAAATTAGTTGTACTAATAGAATCAAACATAAATGACATATCAGTTACGTTTGATGTGTCAAAACTACTTAAATCTAAAGTCGTGGCTTTATTATTTGAAAACATCGATGCCATATTAGTTGTGTTTGATGTGTCAATGTTATTTAAATTTATGGTTGTAGCTTCTTTATACCAAGAAAACATAAGTGAAGCATCTTCACCTAAAGTAACTCCACCTTCTTGTCCAATATAAAGATCATATAACGCACCATTACTTAAAGTATATGCCATAATACTTCCATTTTGAGCTTCACTTACATCCCAAGATGCTACTGCATTAGATGGTACAGCATTTGTATTTTTAAATGTTATTGACGCAACTTGTTTTTTAGTAATAGGTCCGTTAAATACTTTAGCTATTGATGAATTAGCATCATTTTGAGCTATTAAAATATCCCCGCCAGTACCAATAGCTGCATCAACTTCAATTGTATATGAAAAGCTTTTACCTTTATCTGCACTTTGATCTACATCTAAATTATTATAATATGTTGTTACTGTATACGTATGCGTATCTCCTACATCTATACTTACATATTTAACTATGGTTGCTTCACTACTGGGTAATATTTTCTTACCCATATTTTTACCACCATCACTACTTTTAAGTGATAATGATATACTATTTGCTATTGTAAATTTATTTGTTATGTCTGTTACTTTTATTGAATATGCTGTTAAACCATTTCCTGTATTTTTAACTGTAAAAGTTTTAGTATCTTGCCAACCTGGATAAATATTAGCACCAATAATTTGCTTAACTCCATCAGTATAAGTTAGTTCAAGACTACCTGCTCTAGAAACAACACTGGCACTCTCTTCTCCTCTATCAATAACAGCTGTATAATATGCATAACTTAAACCTATAGCAGTAATTAACAAAAAAACAGCAATAAAAACAATTAATAAAATTTTATCATTCTTTTTCATACAATCACCTTATACTACTATAAACATTGTACCATTAACATCTTAAAATAACAACAAA
>SFSZ01000040.1 GCA_004563275.1 bacterium | reverse complement strand
AATTTGCCGTTCTCACTTAAACTCTTGGTAAATAATTTAACATAAAAAAATAAGATATAAATATTAAATTATTTACATCTTAAAGTATACTTGTAATTTTCAATTATTTATTTCTTTTAACAAATATTACTCCAAGTATTGCTGTTATAACAATAATCATAAGTGGAGCCACTTTAAAATATACCCATTCAAACGAATGCCATAAAGTTCCAATTACTGACCACTCTGAATCACTATAATCCCACGATTGATATAGGCTTCCTAATATCGCTAATAATATAAATAATACTATTAAACATACATCAGCTATTATTAATGTATTAACTAACATTTTTCTTTTTTGTTTTTGTTTCATTGCTAATTGCTCATTAATAACTTCTAACTTTTCTGATATTACTTTCAAATCATTTTTTTCTTTTTCTTCAATACTCTCTCCTAAGATTTCACTAACAGGTGTTTTAAATATTTCAGATATTGTCATTAGCATTTCAGCATCTGGAACAGATAAACCTGATTCCCATTTTGAAATAGTTTGTCTAACAACATTTAATTTGATGCTTAATTCTTCTTGTGAAAGTCCTTTATTTTTTCTTAATGTTTTTAAATTATCTTTTAACATAATATACTTTCTCCTTTCATCAAATTCAGTTTATTATAAGAATCCCCGTTGCCACAAGCAATGCTTTTTAACATATTAACAAATTACTATTTGCCTCTCTTATAAATATATTATACATCAAAAAAGGAGATTATCATCTCCTATATTATTACGCATTATTACCTAAATAGTGAATCTAATCAATAAATTGCAATTTGTTATTTTTTAAACGAACAATTATGATCTTTCCACAATGTATAAAATTCTTCTGCTGTACTCCAATCTAAGTTGTATTCTTTATATAATTTACAATTAGATATATCTTCTATAGCTAATGCAGAAAGATATGCATCAACTCCTGTTAGTTTCCCATCGTTATACATATTTTCTAAAATAGGTACTGCATTTTCTCCTAAATTTATAATATTTTTATAATACTCATTATTTATATAGTCATAAGGATTAGATGAAGTAGTATCTGATATATTTCCAATTTCAGATAAATTTATTAATATTTCCTTTTCTATTTGTTCTTCATTTGTATAATTATAATCTGCTTTTTTGGAGTTTGTGCATCCACATAAGCACAACATACAAATAATTATTATAATTTTTTTCATAATCTCACTCCTCTACAAATTACTATTTTTCGCTTTGTTTATACCATATATTATATAATGAAAAAAGCAAATCATTTTAACGACTTGCTCAATAAATTATAATTTTCTATTTATCTAATTTTATTATATCGTTTACATCATTGGAGCAAATAATCTTAAAATAGCTTGCCATAATCCTTTAAATAAACCATTTTTTGCTTCTTTTTCTTCTACTTTATGTGATTCTTTAAAGGAATCCTCAAAATCTTTTTTGATATCTTTTATTACATTTGTATCCTTCATATAAATACCACATTCAAAATGTAAATATAAACTTCTATAATCTAAGTTTATTGTACCTACAGTTGCTATTTCATCATCGGATAAAAATACTTTGCTATGTACAAAACCATTCGTATAAGTATAAATTTTTACTCCACCTTTAATTAATGTATAAAAATAAGAAGAGGTTAAATCATATACAATTTTTTTATCTGGTATTCCAGGAACAATAATTCTGACATCTACTCCTCTTCTTGCAGCTAAGATTAAACTATTTATCATATCTGTATCAATAATTAAATAAGGTGTATAAATATAAACATACTTTTTCGCTTGATTGATAATATTTAGATAAATATCTTCGCCGGTTATAACATCATCTAATGGACTTTCCCCATAAGGTACAACGAAACCATTTTCCTTATACTTTTCAGTAAAATTATATTTGTATTTATTATAATCATTATCTTCTTTTTTAAATGAATTCCACATTTCTAGAAACATAACAGTAAAATTCCAAACAGCTTCGCCTTTTATCCTAATTCCATTATCTTTCCATACTCCTAATTTACTATTTATATTTATATATTCATCTGAAATATTAATTCCACCAGAAAAAGCAGTATGTCCATCAATTATCATCATTTTTCTATGATCTCTATTATTCATAATAATACCTGCAAATGGCGACAATTTATTAAATTGCATACATTTTATTCCATATTTTTCCAGTAACTTTGGATAATTACTAGGTAGCATAGCAACAGAACCCATATCATCATATAATACTCTTACATCTAGTCCTGAATTTGCTTTTTCTTTTAATATATCTAAAATTCCTTGCCACATAGTACCATTATTAATAATGAAATATTCTATAAAAATAAATTTTTTGGCTTTTTTTAGTTCTTCTAACATAACAGGATAGACGTCATCCCCAAGAGAATAATAGTTTATCTCATTGTTTTTCGTTACAGGAAATCCTGCAAATTCACTTATATATTTTAATTGTCCTAAATTTTTATTATCGATTTCTTTTTTTATAAATTCATCTTGTATTAAGTATTTTTGACCGTTTTCTATATTTTCATTAATACTCTTTAAAACTTTACTTCTTTTCATATTATTACTAAGTATGATATATAGAAGTGTTCCAATTAATGGAAAAAGCATAATCAGTAATATCCATATTAAATCGCTACTTAATCTTTTACTATACTTGATAATCATTAAAACAATTATAATACTAAGTAAACCATAAACTACTTGAATAATACTTATAAATTCCCCAAATTTTAAATATATAAATAATGTTAATAGAATTTGTATTAATAAACCTATTGCTACAACAATTCCTCTTTTTACTGCCATCCACATATTTTTTCTCCTAATACTAATTCGTTTTTATATGTAATACTTTTATCTTCTTTATAAATAAACATTAATTTTGAGTTCTTATCTGTTCTTCCTTTATCAAAGGATAACGAATAAGTACATTACTTTCTAAATTTTCTTTGTGCATATCAACTGCTGTTATTTGATGATTATCATATGTTGTATAATAATAAATTCCCTTATTTACATTACAGCAAGATGTATAAATTGTTATTTCAAATTTATCATCACCTAAATCACAACATCCTCTTTGTTGATCAACGCTACCTAAAATGTGAAAAAATTGACTAACACTTGATTTTTCATCTTCTTTAGAAAAAGAATTTAATTTAGTATACGCTACTCTTATGAATCTTGATTGCGATGATAAATCACCTGGTAGACCTATTGCTCCCATTCCTCTACTATATAAACTTAGATCTAATTCTTTACTAAATTTATTCTCTGGAGATTTAGGTGATAAATACATATAATTATTTAAGGCAAACATTTGCTTATCAAAAGTTGGGTTATTAGTTAATACCCCTACTGGATTATCATATATTTTTATTCCATCAATAACAGACTCTACAGTTATTGATTGTGTGCTATCGGAAATAATCCAATGTAAGCTAGCTAATGGTAACTTATCATTAAATGGAGTATTTAACACATTCATTTTTTCAATCAAATTTCTAGCTTCATTTACATTTGAACATTGGCTTAAAATCCATGGTATCAGTTCAAATTGAGCAACATTATCTTTTCCTTCCTGTTTTTCTTTATAATGGGCATTTCCAACAAAATTTAAACCTGCTATTGCTAGCCCTTTTTCGTTTATTGCATCGTAATATAATGGATAATCTTCAGTAACAAATGCCATTCCAATTATCGCATAATGACTCTTAATGTCATCTACTTCTCTAAATTTAAATTCAAAGTTTCTTGGTGTTATTGTTACTTCATCTCCATATGAAAATTCATAATCCAATGTTCTCCCAAAATAAAAATCTTTCGTTTTATAAGTTGCTGCTGTACACATGTTCTTTTCCTTCTTTCTAATACTATTTCTTATCTTTTATACAACATAAAAGACTAATTTTTAATCTGCTTATTAGTTCGCAATATCCAAATATTACGATGTCATATTTAATTGTTATTAATTAATATTCTTTGATCTTGATATAATTTGTTACCTAATATTTCTACATTATACCCAACGAATGCCTTTGATGCTTCTTCATCATTTCTTTACTCCATTCTAAACAACAAATTACTATTTATCTATCACTTACATATACATTATACCACGTATAATATTGAACATAAAGATTTCATAAGAAAAGCAAATCTCGTTATAAGATTTGCTTGATAAATTGACTATCTAAGTTTTGTCAACACTAAATTTATATTAATATTATACCACGACTAAAAACACGAAAATATGCGTTTTTTTAATTTTTTTCGTG
>SFSZ01000039.1 GCA_004563275.1 bacterium | reverse complement strand
AACATTTATGTTCTAAATGTGATAAATATGCTGCTTGTTGGGCAAAAGAAGCAGATAAAATATGGAATAGTAAAAAACATAATAATAAAGGTAAATATCAAAACTATGCACCTCATAGAAGAGATAATTTATAATAAAATAGTGTAGAATAATAAAAAAATAAAATATTCGTGGTATAATGTTTGTAAATGAAATACTAACAATTTTATAGAATGGAGTAGAGCAAACATGAAAATACCAGTTCAAGCACAAGTTATAAAAAAATTATATGATAATTCTTTCGATGATTTAAGAATTAAGTATGGATTAACAATGAATGAGATAATGTTTCTATTATATTTAGATAAGAATAAAGCAAACAATACAGCATCTGAAATAGTTGAAAATTTAGTTACAACAAAATCACATATATCAAAATCGATAGATTCACTTGCAAAAGGGAATATAATTATTAGAATTCAAGATGAATTAGATAAAAAAATAATACGATTATATATAAGTGATACAGCAAATGATTTATTAGATGATTTAAGAACAAGAGAAGAAATTATTAATCGTACTATAACAAAAGGAATTCCTAAGGATGATTTAGAAACTTTTAATAGGGTATTAGAACAAATGAAAAAGAATGTTTATGATTTGATAAATAAATTTTAAAAATTAGCACTCTAATATTGACATTGCTAATTTAAGTGGTATAATTAAATTGTACTTAAAAAGAGAGTCTTTGAAAAAAGACTTAAAATTTAAGACGATAGTTCAAAATTGAACAAAAGATTATTTGTAATTATTCTAGAGAAAAAGTGTTGTAATATGAATAGTATTATAGAAGAAAGAAGGTAATAATTTATGAATGTTAAAATAATAGGTAGTGAATCAAGTAATAGAATAAAACTTTTGAAAAATTTAAATAAAGCAATTGATAGTTTAAAAATGCATGTAACTCCAACAATAGAGGAGGATGAAAGAAGTATAAAGAATTATAATATAACTAACACTCCAGCTTTAATTATAAATGATAAGGTAATAAGTCAAGGAAAAGTGTTAACTGAAAAGGAAATCGTTAAATTTTTAAAAGTATTAAGTTAAGAACATTTGGAGGAAAATATGAAAGTAAAAGAATTTAAAACAGAATCAAAAAAGTTAATGGATTTAATGATTAACTCTATTTATACTAATAAAGAAGTATTTTTAAGAGAAATAATATCAAATGCAAGCGATGCATTAGATAAACTTCATTATGAATCACTAACAAATAGCGAAATAAAAATTGATACAAGTAGTTTTAATATTCGCATCGATGTAGATAAAGATAAGAGGACTTTAACAATTTCAGATAATGGAATCGGAATGTCTAAAGAGGAATTAGAGAACAATTTAGGTACGATAGCTAAAAGTGGTTCTTTAGATTTTAAAGAAAATAATAAAAAGAAAAAAGATATTGATATCATTGGACAATTTGGTGTTGGATTTTATTCAGCATTTATGGTTTCATCAAAAGTTAAAGTTGTATCTAAGAAGTATGGAAGCGACGAAGCTTATTCATGGATGAGCGAAGGTGTTAAAGGATATAGCATTGAAAAAGATGAAAGAGAAAACTATGGAACAGATGTAATTTTAACAATAAAAGAAGATACAGATGATGAAAAATATAGTAAATTCTTAGAGGATTATGAAATTCAAGGTTTGATAAAAAAATATAGTAATTATATAACTTATCCAATAAAAATGGAAGTAACTCATCAGCATTTAAAAGAAAAAGTAAACCCAGATGATAAAGATGAATACGAAACAGTAACTCATGATGAAGTAATAAATGATTTAATTCCAATTTGGAAAAGAAATCAAAAAGACATAAAGGATGAAGAATATGATACATTCTATTCTGATAAATTCTTTGATTATGAGAAACCTATAAGACATATTCATACAAAAGCAGAAGGAACTCTTGAATTTAGATCATTAATATACATTCCTTCACATATGCCATATGATTATTACACTAAAGAATATGAAAAAGGTTTACAACTTTATTCTAACGGCGTTCTAATAATGGAAAAGTGTCCTGATTTAGTTCCAGATTATTTAAGTTTTATTAAAGGTGTTGTTGATTCTTCTGATTTACCATTAAACATATCAAGAGAAACTATTCAACAAAATAGAATATTAGCAACTATTTCTAAAAATATTGAAACTAAGGTTTTAAAAGAATTAGAAGATATGCAAAAAAATGCTAGGGAAGATTATATAAAATTCTATAATGCATTTGGTATGCAACTTAAATATGGTGTATATAATGATTATGGAATGAATAAAGACAAATTAAAAGATTTATTAATGTTTCATTCATCAAAAGATAAACAATTTGTAACATTAAAAGAATATACTGAAAGAATGGAAAAAGAACAAAAAAACATTTATTACGCATGTGGTGAAACAGTTGATAAAGTTGACTTAATTCCACAAGTAGAAGCAGTTAAAAACAAAGGTTATGAAGTTCTATATTGTACAGACTATGTGGATGAATTTGCTATTAAAATGTTAAACAAATATGCAGATAAAGAATTTAAAAATGTTTGTACTGATTCATTAGAATTAGATTCTGAAGAAGAAATAGAAAAACTAAAAAAGAAAAATGAAAAATCAAAAGATATGTTTAATATAATGAAAGAGGCAATTCCTGAAATTAAGGATATTAGATTCACTAATAAACTATCTAACCATCCAGTATGTTTATCTAGTGCTGGTGAAATAAGTGTAGAAATGGAAAAAGCTTTAAATTCTATGCCAATAGATAATAAAATTAGTGCAGAAAAAGTGTTAGAGATTAATGAAAAACATAAAATTGCTAAAAAATTAAATGAACTTTATAAAGAAGACAAAAAAACTTTGAAAAAGTATGCTAAAGTTCTTTATGCCCAAGCAAGATTAATAGAAGGATTATCTATTGAAAATCCAACAGAAATAAGTAATTTAATGACAGAAATAATGTCAAAATAAATTATAGTAATATAGTACATAATTTAAGTTAATAATAATAAAAGGTATTAAAAAATATATAAAAAAGAAAGGAAGATGATGTATATGATGTTAGTACCAAGAAGAAATGGATTTGGTTTCTTTGATGATTTTTTTGAAGATGAATTTTTTAAAGGAAGAACAAGAGATTTAATGAGAACTGATATTAGAGAAAAGGATGATAAATATATCGTAGATATTGATTTACCTGGATTTGAAAAAGAGAATATCAATTTAACATTAAATAATGGATATCTAGAAATATCAGCAAAATCTGAAAAGGAAAATAAAGATGAAACAGATGGTAAAATTGTTCGCCAAGAAAGATTTTATGGAGCTTGCTCTCGTAAATTCTATGTAGGAGAAGATGTGATTGAAGAAGATATTCAAGCTGAATTTAAAAATGGTCTTTTAAAAATTGAAATTCCTAAAAAAGAAGAAACTATTGAAAATAAAAACATTAAACATATTGAAATTAAATAGTAAGTATTAAAAAATATAAAACTTTATCAAGTGTAAAATGATAAAGTTTTATTTATTTCTGTTATATATTGCCTGAATTCTCATAATTAATTCTTTTACACTTAGTGGTTTTACTACATAATCATCTGCTCCTAAAGAAAAGAATAAAACTATATCATCTGTATTATTATTAGAAGATATAACAATGATAGGTTTGTTGGTTAAAGATCTTACATATTTAAAAGATTTAATTTTATTATTACTTAAATTGTCTAGATCAAAAATAATTGTTTCTGGATTTTTGTTGCTAATTAATTTTTTTATATTAGTTATATCGTTACAATAAATTAAATTAAAATTTTTATTTAAAGAACAATTATATATTTCTTTCATTAATATTTCATCTTTATCTATTATTATAATATTAATATTTCACCTCATATAAATTATATAAAATTATTTTGAATATGGTGTGAAATTCATATGTTAATTAGAACAAATATCTTATAAAATATTAAGAAATTATTAAGAAAAATTAAATTCAAGAAAACCTATTGTAATATAAAAAAACGGATGCTATAATAAAATCACTTAATAAAGATATTGCAATTAATCTTAATAAATCTACACTGTGTTTATTTATTAAAATTTCTTATCATATTTTGTTATATGAAGGTGCACGAATGAATGCCAGAAGTAATTTGGTCTTGTTATTATTAAGTATACGATCGTATGAAGAAAGAAAACTTCAAAAAAGCAAGCGACTTTGATTCGACTAAAATCAAAGTTGATTCAAACTAGAAATAGCGTCTTGTCAGCGTTATTTTTTTATTTAACTTACGTTGTTCAAAGAAAGTAGCTTATGTGAAGTTGTAAGATAAAAGTGTACACGAAAAAAAGTGTATGCTTTTATTTTTGCTATAATATTTATAAGGATATGATTCTATGGCTACAAAAGGTCAAAAACAAGTAATACGAACTGAAAAAGAAAAATATGAAATAATAAACCCTGTTTTAGAAAATTTTAAAAGTCAAACTCAAGTTTCAAAAGAACCTGGTATAAATGTAGGATTAATTTTTCAATGAATAAAAAAATATGTGAATTGA
>SFSZ01000016.1 GCA_004563275.1 bacterium | reverse complement strand
TTAGGATAATTAATTTCAATTGAGTAATTATCTGTTTCTTGCTTTTCATATAATTTATTTTTAGAGTTAATAAAGCATAAGCTAAAAATTCCAATCATCAAGACTGTAATCAAACTAAAAAATATTTTTCCAAATTTTGTTAATCTTCTTCTGCGAATTTTTTTATATTTCATACAACAACACCTTTTCAAATTACTATTTATCTGTCAGTTACATTGTATCATAAGTTTCCGATTATTTTCCATTTTATTTCCGAATAATTTCCGTTTCATTTACGATTGATTTACGATTAATTTCTGATTTATTCCGATTCATGTATATTAAACATTTCTAATTTATAAATGTTACTCACTCATTTCACTACAAAAATTCAAACAAACAAAAAATCACTTTATAAAACAAGTGATTTTCCTTTATAAAGCTTGACCTTTTGACAGTTCAAGTGAAACTCTAATGGTGCTGAATGACTGAATTGAACAGTCCTCTGAAGCTTACCATGCTTCTGTTCTACCACTAAACTAAATCAGCAATTACATTCTTATTATACTATAAAAAAACTTAGTTTTATAGACTAAGTTTTAAATTTTTCCTTTTTTTATATCTTTTAGGCCTTCTTTTTTTAATCTGACCATTTCTTTTCTTAATAATTCTTTAGCTTCTTCTAAATTCATATCAGCTGGTACTTTAATTGGATTGCCGAATCTTGAGTTTAAATGATTGTTTTTGAAAACATATTTTCCAGTGGTAACTACGGGAATGATTGTTGCTCCAGTTTTTTGAGCCATTGATACTGCACCAAATTTTAATGGTAGTAGTAACGATTCATCATATTCTTCTTCAGTGATTCGTTTTTCTTCTAATAATTTTTCAATAAATATTGAAGCGTTTAAAGCATTGTCTTTATATTCTTCTTTAGTTATTTTATTTTGATCTAATAATTTGTCTAAAAGTGTTATTTCGGATACACATACTTGGTTTGATTTTAATATTTTTATATATTTTTTATAAGGGATTTCATTTTTATAAAGTTCATATAGTTTTTTATTAACTTCTTCTTTTCCCCATACTTGATTTCTAGTTCCTTCTGGAAATAATCCAAGGGCATATCCATGATTTAATAGGTCTAAAGCATGATTTTTAGCGTTCTCATCATGTATTTCACGATTAACACTAATACAACCAGATAGTTTAAAGAACCAGCCGAATGGGCCTTCTAAGTGTTCTTTTTTAGCCATATAGTGAATCATTCTATCGGTTGATATGCAGGCTGTATTTTGATCAAATAAATGGATATGATTTCCACAAATAATTATTGGGCCTTCTTTAGGAATTGCTTCTTTATTGATTATTGTTGGTTTATAATATAATTTATAGAAAAAGCCAACAACGGTTCTGAAAAATCGATATCCATGTACATGTTCTTCTTTCATTATTTTTTACCATACTTTCTAGTACATTCTTCTTCTAATTTTTTATAGTTTATTTTACCAATTAAGGTTTTAGGTACTGATTTAATATATTCATAACGATATGGCATTGAGTATTTAGCAATTGATTGTGAGCAATATGCTTTAATATCGTTAGTTAATTCATCGCTTGGTTCTATATTGTCTTTTAAGACTATGCAAGCTACAGGAACTTGTTTTTTATATGGATGTGGGATTCCAACTACGACTGAAGCTTCAACAGCAGGATGTGAATCAATTATTTTTTCCATAAATGATGGATAAACGTTATATCCGCTTGTAATTATCATTCTCTTTAATCTTGATTTAAAGAAGATTAAACCATCTTTATCTTTATATCCTAAATCGCCAGTATGAAGCCATACTTTACCATCTTCATGAAGAATTAGAGTGTGAGCTGTTTCTTCTGGTTCATTTAGATATCCAAGCATTACTGTTGGCCCACAGACGCATATTTCACCAGTACGATTTGCTCTTAATTCTTTAGTTGTTCCTGGTTTGATAATTTTAATTTCTGTATCTGGGAATGGAATACCAATAACTCCTTCTTTATAAAAATATTTTGGAGTTAAAATGCAAGCTGCAGTACTTTCACTCAAACCATAACCTACTCTGATTTGAGCAGTTGAACCATGGGCAGTTAAGTATGCATTAACTTTTTCTCTTAGGGCTGGTTGAAGTAAATCACCACCACTTATAACATTTTTAACGCATTTTAAATATTTAGAATTATCATTTATTTGAGTTAGAGCTTCGTACATAGTTGGAACTCCAGTTAAGAATGCTGGTTTATGTCTTTTAATTAATTTACCAAGTTCATTTATTTTGAATTGAGGAATTAAAATACTTTTCATACCATTAGCTAAAGCTGTATGAACGCTTACTCCTAAACCAAAACCATGGAAGATTGGTAAGATAACTAGGATTGAATCACCAACTGAAGCATTAGTCATTTTAAAACTTTGAAGAGCTAAAGCATTTAAATTATAATTTGATAGTCTTACTCCTTTTGGTTTACCGGTTGTTCCACCACTATATAAAATAATTGCTTCATCATTAGCTTCTCTTTTGACTTTATATTCTCCTTTATATGATTGTCCTAGAGCAATAAAGTCGCTCCAAGAAATAATATCTTCGCCTTCATAATTAGTTTTATCAGTTGGTTTAATAATGCTACTAATTTGATCATAAATGCTTAAAGCTTTTTTAACAAATGTAAACATACCATCGGTTACTTCAGATATAATTATTTTATTTGCTTTAACATTACGAGCAGCTTCTACTACTTTATCAGCAAACATGCTTAAGGTAAGAATATATTTACTTCCTGCAGCATCTAAATAGAATTCAATTTCATTAACACTTGATAAAGGATGGATCATTGAAGCAGTTGCTCCTACGGTATTTATTGCGTAAACTAATATAATTGCTTCAGGTGTATTTGGCATACAGATTGTTACACGATCATTTTCTTTAACACCAATTTTTCTTAAAGATTTAGCCGCTATATCAATTTTTTCAACTAATTTTCGGTATGTCATGTTCTTACCAAAGTATCCTAGAGCAAAATGATAAGGATATTTTTTAGCTGTTTCTCTTACGACATCAGCCATAGATAATTTAGAATATTCTAAATGAGTAGGAACATCTCCATACATATCATAATATGGTTTTTCATCATTTTTTTTATTATTAAATAAATTTTTTATAAAATTCATTTTATTTATCTCCAATCTTTTTAATTAGATCAATTACTTTATCTTCTAATATTTCAATTTCTTTTTCAGCATCTTCAGTTTTTGGTATGTAAGGTTTTCCAAAAATAATTTTTAGTTTACCTTTTTTATATTGACCATTGATAGCAAATGGCACTATTGGGCTTCCAGTTTTAAAAGCCATAACTACTGCACCTTTTTTAAATGGCATAATAATATCTTTAGTACGATTTATGGTTCCTTCTGGAAATATTGCGACTAAAGATTCTTGATTTAATAATTTAGCACAAGTAGGAATTACGCTTTTATCATGAATTTGACGATTAACTGGAACTATGCCCATCCATTTAAAGAATATTCCTTTTAAACCAGTAGTTAATTCGATTTTAGCAACATATCTAATACATCTTTTAGTACCATAACCTAATGACATACAATCTAAATTATTGGTATGATTACCTGCTAAGACACATCTTCCTTTTTTAGGAATGTTTTCTTTATTTATTACTTCTGGTTTGTATTTTAAAGTAAACCATACATATAAAATTGGTCTTATTAATTTATAAAAAAATGGTTCTTTCATTTTGAAATCTCCTTTAACATAATTATTTTATCACAATTGATTGTAAAAAAAAAGAATATCAACTTTTGGATATTCATTATTTATTATTTTTCTTTAATAAATCTCTTATTTCTTCTAAAAGAAGAGTTTTTTCATCTTTTTTAGGTTCTTCTTTAACTGTTTCTTCTTTTTTCTTGAAATGTAATTTGTTAATTATTTTAACAAAGATAAATACGCATAGAGCAACAATTAGGAAATCGATAATATTTTGAATAAACATTCCATAATTAATACTTGCGTCTTTAACTTTTAAGGTAAGGTTTGTAAAATCAATTCCCCCAATTATGACTCCGATTAATGGCATGAATATATCGTTTACTAGGCTTGATACTATTTTACCAAAAGCTGAACCGATAATGACACCTACTGCCATATCTACAACATTACCTTTTGAGATAAATTCTTTAAATTCTTTGATTAATCCTTTAGCTCTTTCTGTTTCTTTTTTCATACTTCCTCTTTTCATATTATGATTATATCATATAATGTTCAATTGTGATATAATTAGTTTGTTGAGTCTCCATAGCTCAGATGGATAGAGCACAGACCTCCTAAGTCTGGTTTTGGCCGAGTTCGAGTCTCGGTGGGGACACCATAATAAAATAAACTACTCTTTTGAGTAGTTATTTTTTTAAGTAATTTATAGCTAGAGTTGCAGCAATAGCACCATCATTAACAGCGGTTGCTAATTGTCTAACTGACTTTTCTCTAACATCTCCGGCCACAAATATATTTTGATAATTTGTGTGACATTCATCAGTTACAACATAATGATTATCATTTAAATTTAAGATATCTTTAAATATTTCACTTTGGGCATTTAAACCAATTGATATAAACATTCCAGCAACTTTAAGATTTGCTGTTTCTTTTTCATTGGTAACGTCAATGCTTTCTAATTCTTTATCACCATTAATTTTAGTAACATTAGAATTGTAAAGAATTTCGATATTTTCCTTTTGGTTTAAATCTTTAATTAATTCTTCTTCACATTTAAATTTATCCTTGCGACAAATCAAATATACTTTACGGCATAGATTTGATAGATAGATGGCATTTGTTACAGCGGTATTTCCACCACCGATGACTGCTACATCTTTATTTTTATAAAATGCTCCATCACAACTGACACAAAAATGAATACCTTTTCCTATTAGATCAACTTCATTATCTAAACCTAATAGTTTATATTTTGCACCAGTGGCAATTATGATTGTTTTGGTTTCATAAGTATTATAATCAGTTATTACTTTGTTTATTTCACCTGGTTCGATTTTTAATACTTCTTCTAATTCAATGGTTACTCCTAATTTATCTACTTGTTCATATAAATTATTAGCTAATTCGGCTCCACTTATTGAAACAAAACCGGGATAGTTTTGGACTAAAGGGCTTGATGCAATTTGACCACCAATGCTTTCTTTTTCAATAATTAGAGTTTTTTTATTAGCTCTAGCGAGGTAAATGCCTGCAGTTAATCCTGCAGGCCCTCCCCCAATTATAATTGCATCATACATGTTATTTTATTTCTTCGATGTATTTTTTGATATTAGATAAATTAGCTATTGTTTGAGCTTTATCTTTTTTTATTACTACTAAAGTTGGAGCTTGTTTAACTTCTAATTCTTTAGTTAAATCTGCTTCTTCTTCAGCGTCAATTAATTTATAATCGATATTATTTTTTTCTAATAATTTTTTAGCCATTGAACAATTTGGACATGTTTTAGTTCCAAATAGATATATACCATCTTTTAATTCACTAGTGTTTTCACAATTGCAAGTATCATCAGCACATTCACACTTTGCTTCATGTTTTAAATGTGATTTTCCTAAATCGTATTCTTTACGCATTTGATATTCTTTACTCTTACCATCATTCCAGTTTTTAACAGGACGATAATAACCAGTTATTCTTGAATATACTTCTGTTTCTTCACCACATGTAGGACATTTCCATACTTCACCAGCGATATAACCATGTTTTTTACATACTGAATATGTAGGACTTAAGGTATAGTATGGTAAACGATAATTATCAGCAATCTTTTTAACTAGATTTGCAGCTGCTTGCCAGTTTTCTAATCTTTCACCTAAGAAGGCATGGAATACAGTTCCTGATGTATATAGAGTTTGTAATTCATCTTGAATATCTAAAGCTTCAAAGATATCATCAGTGTAACCTACTGGTAAGTGAGAACTATTTGTATAGTATGGAGTTTCATCATCTGATGCAGTAATAATATCTGGATATAATTCTTTATCTTTTTTAGCTAAACGATATGAAGTACTTTCAGCTGGAGTAGCTTCTAAGTTATATAGATCTCCATATTCTTCTTGATAATCAGATAACTTTTCTCTCATGTAATTTAATACTTCTTTAGTAAATTTTTGAGCTTTTTCATGAGTTAAATCTTCTTTAATCCATTTGGCATTTAAGCAAGCTTCATTCATACCTACTAAACCGATTGTTGAGAAGTGGTTATTAAATGTTCCTAGATATCTCTTAGTATAAGGATATAATCCTTCATCTAATAATTTAGTAATAACGTTTCTTTTAATTTTTAAACTTCTAGCAGCTATGTTCATTAGGTTTTCTAGTTTCTCATAGAAATCTTTTTCATTTTCAGCTAGGTATGCGATTCTTGGCATATTAATTGTTACTACACCTACTGATCCAGTTGATTCTCCAGAACCAAAGTATCCACCTGATTTTTTTCTTAATTCTCTTAAGTCTAAACGTAAACGGCAGCACATACTTCTAACATCTGATGGTTCCATATCACTATTTACGTAATTTGAAAAATATGGTGTTCCGTATTTAGCAGTCATTTCAAATAATAATTTATTATTTTCTGTTTCTGACCAATCAAAATCTTTAGTAATTGAATATGTTGGAATTGGATATTGGAATCCCCTACCATTAGCATCTCCTTCAATCATAATTTCAATGAAGGCTTTATTAATCAAATCCATTTCAGCTTGGCAATCTTTATATTTAAAGTCTTGTTCTTCACCACCAATTATAGCATTTAATTCAGCTAAATCATTTGGAACTGTCCAGTCTAATGTTACATTAGTAAATGGTGCTTGGGTTCCCCATCTTGATGGTGTATTTACGCCATAAACGAATGATTGAATGCATTGTTTTACTTGTTTATATGATAATTTATCTTTTTTTACAAATGGTGCTAGATATGTATCGAATGATGAGAATGCTTGTGCTCCAGCCCATTCATTTTGCATAATTCCTAAGAAGTTAACCATTTGATTGCATAATGTTGATAAGTGTTTAGCAGGGCTACTTGTAATCTTTCCAGGTACTCCACCTAATCCTTCTTTAATTAATTGTTTTAAACTCCAACCAGCACAATAACCAGTTAGCATTGATAAATCATGAATATGCATATCACAAGATTTATGAGCTTTGGCAATTTCTTCATCATAAACTTCAGATAACCAGTAATTAGCAGTGATTGCTCCTGAGTTACTTAAAATTAAGCCACCTACTGAATATGTTACAGTTGAGTTTTCTTTTACTCTCCAGTCAGTGACATTGATATAGCTATTTACGACTTGTTTATAATCTAAAACAGTTGATTGCATAGCTCTTTGTTTTTCATGTAATTTACGATATAAAATATAAGCTTTAGCAATATCTGTATATCCAGCTTGTGAAAGAATAGCTTCAACACTATCTTGAATATCTTCTACACCGATGATATTATTTTTTACTTTTCCCGCAAAATCAGCAGTTACTTTTAATGCTAAGAAATCAATTACTCCTTCATCATAGTTTGAATTTTCAGCTACGAAAGCTTTAATAATTGCCCCTGAAATTTTTTTGATGTCGAATGGAACTATTTTTCCATCTCTTTTTCTAACTTTATACATAAAACATTCCTCCCACTTGTATAAATTTATAATCCTCTAACTTTAACGTTAGGAAATTCCTTTTTTAATTTTTTTTCAATTTTGATGAGTTCATCTTTACTAAACGACTTTAAACTTTTATCTAAAACATAATCACTTTGTTCAAAATTTTGAATATAGTAATTTTCATCTGGACCTAAGTATTCACAAATTCTTCTTAAATCTTCGATTGTATGATCATTTTTATTTATTGTTGTTCGAAATTCGTGTTCAATAGTACTTTCTTTAATTAATTTAATACTTTTTTTAATATTATCCATATTCCAATTTATTTTAATAATATCTCCATATTTATCAAAGTCAGTTTTAATATCCATGGCGATATAATCAACTAAATCTTCTTTTAATAATTTTTTAATTATTTCTGGATTACTGCCGTTGGTATCTAATTTTACTTTTAATCCTAGATCTTTTACTCTTTGAATAAATAAAGTTAAGTTTGGTTGAATTGTTGGTTCCCCACCCGTTATTACTACACCATCTAAGACTTTTTTTCTTTTTTTTAAATAATCAAAGATTTCTTTTTCATCAATTAGACCTTCAGTTTTAATACTAAGTAAGTCTGAATTTTGACAATATGCACATTTGAAATTACAACCTTGAGTAAAAACAATACTGGCTAATTTATTAGGATAATCTAATAATGTTAATTTTTGAAAACCACTTATTATCATTTCTTTCCCACCTCGATTTTGGCATAACTAATATCTGCTGCTTGTAAAGTTTTAATTAAATCTAAAACTTTTTTATTTGATGCATTACTTGGCAAAGATACTGTTATTAATTGACCACCTTTAAATTCTTTTTGTATATTTGATAATTTATGATAATCATCTTTTATTGATTTTAAATTTTCAATTAAGGTATAGCTTTGAAGATTTGATATTTTTTTATTGAAACCATATATTGATTTATCGATAGCAATTAATTCTTTACGGCAACTTATATTGCTTGGTTCATATATTGCAAAGTTTAATTTTGTTTCTTCACTATAAAGTTTCATTTTATCATTTAAATATTTTAAAATTTTAATTATTAGGTCATATTGTTTATCTTCAGTCGGTTCTAAAGATTCAATACATTCTTTTAAACCAATAATACCAATATTTAAATTTCCACTTTTAATAACTTTTCGGATTTTTTGATTTGGTTCTAATTTTTCATCACTGTAAACATTTCCAGTAAATAATGATTGATAGTTTTCTTTGGTCTTGTTACCTATTGTTTCAAAGGTTAAGATTAATTCATTTTTAGCTAGGTCTAATATTTCATCTAATTCTTGATAAAAATCTTTTAAATCTTTATTGCTATATTTTAAACCTAATCTTGCTAGATTAATTGATGTACAACCCACAATCATTTTTCCAGTGGCAAATTTATTATGTTCATCATTACTTTCAAAAACTCTGATTCCGTTACTAAAGTATTCAGCAGTTTCATCATTTGAAGTATTTGTTTCGTTTAAGAATTCTAAAGATATATTTTTATGATTGATTATTAAACTTACAATTCTATTTAAATATTCTAATTCATTATTATTGGTTATTTTAAAGATTATATGAACGTTTTCTAAATAGTTATTATCACTTAGATAATTGATGATTTCTTCTCTTATAATGATGTTTAAATAACTATTATATTTACCTAAGCTAATATTAAAAATAGTATTTCTTTTTTTATTATTAGTTAAAGTATTAAAGATTCTTTCAACAATTCTTTTAATATTATTATTTAGTTCAATTTTTGTATCATTAATAGCCGCATTGATAATATTTCTTAAAGGAATATTTATCATGAAATCTTTTAAGATATCTTGAGTTTTAGAAATGTCAGTTATTTTATTAATAGTGTCTTCGTATTTTTTAAAACTAAGTAAGTCTAGATAACCATATAAGTTAAAATATTTATATAAATTATTTCTTAAAATATAATTATGTTTTTTAATGAAGAAAGGCTCTAGAATGTTATCTAAATCATTAATACCTATTTCATAGTTAACTTCATTTTGAACATTAATTAATTCATTTAAGAAATTATCTAAGTAGTAGTCATCTTCTTTGATGGATAATTTCATATTTAAATGAGGAATAGAACCTAAAATAAAATGATCTAAATCATGAATATAAATTAAACCTTCTTCATAAGCTCTGACGTATTTATTATCTAAAACATATGACTTGGTATACTCACCAGAAATAATACGACCAAATTTATTTAAAACATTATATGGTGTTATATATTTTTGAAGATTGTTTTCTTCTTGAACTTTTTCAATGGCTTTAACAAATTTATGTTGTTGTTTTTCAGTGAATACTTTTCTAGATGCGGCTCTTTTTTGACGGTATTCTTTAAATGAATTATAAACTTCTTCATTTTCTTTTTGAAGAATGTTTTCAATAATATCTTGAATGTCTTCGACACTTATAGTTTTACGTTCTTTATAATTATCATTTATATAAGTTAGTACTTTTTCAAATACTTTATAAACATCTTTTTCGTTAACGTTTTCATATACACTTTCATACGATTTTTTAATAGCGATAGCAATCTTAGAGGCATTGAAATCTACCCTTTGACCACTTCGTTTAACAACAATTAAATCTTCAAGTACTTCATTCCACATATTAACCTCTCTACTTTTCTTACGCTAAGACAATCATATCATTTAATAGATTATTAATCAATGTTTTTTTATAACATTTTTTAATTTTTATAATTTTTTAGTTTTTTAATTTTAGTTATTTTTTGTTTAAAAAAACATTCACTTATAAATAGTGAGATTGTGATAATTTTAGTTATTTTTTAGTTAACTTTTTGTTGACATAAAAAAAGTTCCATCTGGAACTTTAATTTTTTAATGGCTGCCCAAATAGGATTCGAACCTATGAAATGTCAGGGTCAGAGCCTGATGCCTTACCGCTTGGCTATTGGGCAATTTGTGTATGTATTAATTATAACACAATTTTATTTAAGGGAATATTTTTTTAGTTAATTTCTATTTTACTCTTAAAATAGCAAAAGCATCTGATTTCACAACTACGTGATTTCAGATGCTATATCCAGAAAGGATTAAGTTTATTATAAAAATTGGTGCGGGTGTCGTAGATATCTACAGCTTTTCACAAGTACGAATGATATAAATATCACACACAAAATAGATTCTACCAAATAATAGAAAAAGTAGCAATATGTTTCACGCTACTTTAACGAATTTTTACCATTTGCTGGTGTGTTTTTATCAGTTTGTTTCAATATAAGTTTTTTTGCATCTCCTGATAAACTATAAGGATTTTTATTAGCACAATTGTTAAGCATTATTTCAGCGAAGAATTCATATCTTGAGTCATTACTGAATTCTTCAATAATTTCTCTTAATTGCTTATCTTTTGTTAAAGCATAGTATGTTCCTACTAATATTAATTTTCGTATTGTGTATTCGTCACTTGGCAGCATAAATGCTTCTTGAGCCATAAAATATATCTCATCTGCAAAGAAATCAAAAGAATCCTCATCAAGTTCTACTGTTTTTGTTCTTTCTAACTCTCTATCAAAATTGTTTTGGTCAAATATCATTAGTTCTGGTTTATCCAAAGCATAAATTAGTCTTCTTTTTGCAAGAAGTAATTCTTCACTTTCACCATAAATACTCATGAAACGATTTAAATTATTTAAATAATTTATGTATAATACCCAAAATTCATCAGAAGGGTCATGCAAAGTATAAAAATTTTCAGGATGTGCTTCGTATTCTGCTTCGAATCTCTCTTGAGCCAACGTGTCTTTTTCTATCATATCTGTATAATCTTTTAAAGGATCTATTTGTATTTCACTACTAAAATCACAATTTCTCATATAATAACTATCTATATCCTCATGAAATTTATCCATATATAAAAAATTATTCATTTTTCCAAATATAGCATATTGAGTTATATCATAAGTCCTATCATCGATATCACCTAATTCATCTGGATCTGCAAATTCTTTATTCCATAATTCTAAATTTATTGGATACTTATCATATAGCATAGTATCATTTTCAGCATTATAATTCATTGAAACTAATCTAAATGCATCAATTCTATAAGAAGGCATTTGAGTTATACGAGTTAAAACACTCAAGCGAATAAATAATAAAGCTTTAATTCTATTCCTTAAACTAGCTGAATCTTCAGCAGTATACAACTTACAATATAAACTTTCAAGTTGTTTTTCAATTTGCAGATATTCAGTTAAAGTTTTTTCAATAGTAGTAATTCCCAAAATCCTCATAAGTTTTGGAGTATCAACAATAATATTAAACCTATTTGACATATTATCATTAATCCTAATTTGTTGTACTAACTCTGAAATATCTTCAAATGTAATGCCCTTTTTAATAATAACTTTCCCATTTTCTAAAAAGAAATAATCTTCATATTCTTCCAAAAATTCCTTAAGAGCATCTTGCTCATTTATAGGGCTGAATGAAACTTCTCCTTGCCACCTATCAATTTCTTGTGGATACCTATAGTCATCGTTTTTATAATTAACAATAACTTCTTCAAGTAAAGCATTTCTTAATTTATTTAAAGTATCAACACTTATCGAAGTTTTTCCTTCAAATTTATATAATTGTTCAAACGTCATAAGAGTTATATAATTATAATAATTGTCTATTGTCATTTTCAAAACCACTCCTTCAATTAAATATATTATACTATATTTTTTAACGTTTTTATTAAATTTCTATTTCATAATCATCTTTTCCTTTGTTTTTATCTTTATCATTTTCTTTATTCCAAATATAATCATCTTGAATTGATTCAATAGTTTTATCACTAAATATTTTATGAGTATATAAATCTTTTGAAAATTTCCAATAATCTTCTCGTTCTTTTTCTTTTCCAAATATTTTATCTTTAATAAATTTAACTAATCTATCAAATAGATTTTCAAAGAAATTAATTGTATTTTGAAGTTTAGAATTTTTCTCTTTCAGATCATCAATTTCATCTTCCTGTTTATTAACTTTCTTTTCGAGAGATTTAACTTTAATATTTAATACATCATTATTTTCAGTTAGTATTTTAATCTTTTTTTATTTTCTTGAAGTTCAGTATCTACATCATTAAGAGTAATAGATAACTTTTGCATTTTCTTGTATTCCTTATTAGTTGAATCTACTTGCTGAATAAATTTATCGATTTTATCTTTATCATCTTTGTTTAAAACATATTTATCTTTGTTAGTAAAAGTAGTTTTTAAATTACTAACCATACCTTTAACTTCATTAGAATTATTATCTAGTTCTAATGATTTTTTATTAGCAATTTTTAATCGTTCTTTTTGCTCTGGTAAACTAAAACCTTCACGAGCTTGATCTTCGGTTGAAACTCTCATATAAAGACCGCATAATTTCTTTTCTTCCATTAAATCACTCTCCAATCTTCAAAGAAAAAAGGCGTCAAAAGTATTAAAGTGCTTAATACCGCTGACACCTCTTAAAATCTAAATAATTATAAAATATCTTCTTAAACATCTATTTACCCCCTTAAATAGACATAAATTCTCTTGATAAACATTCAATCACTTTTTAAAGAAATGTCAATTCTTGTCAAATTAAATACTTTTTAAATAATCTTCTAACTCTGATAGTTTAATCTTTTGGGATAAATTCTTAATATAAATCTCATTAGAATAATTAAAAGCAAGAAATGTTGTACCTTTAATAATTATCTTATGTGGTTCTACATAAGATAGATTAGTTTTATCTACCTTATGAATAAAACCATTGATAAAAGTAAGAGTAGTATGTGAAAACTCACAAATAAACTCTAATCTTTGTCTTAAAGATTCTTCAATTGTAATTTCTTGCTTAATAATATTTATCATAAGCGCATCCTTTCCTAGTAGGATGATTTTTCATATAACGAAAAAATCAACCCAAATTGAGTTGATATTTATATATAAAGTTCGAATAGTTCGAACAGATTCGTCACTGGTGCCCATGGAGGGACTCGAACCCTCACGAATTGCTTCATTGGATTTTGAGTCCAACGTGTCTACCAATTCCACCACATGGGCATAAATAGATTATATCATACTTTTAGATTAATCTATTCATTTTCTTTAAATATTGTTGTATAAAGTTCTTCTTCGTCTTCATGAGCAAGTGATTCAAATTTGGGTAAATCATTTAAAGTTGCTAATCCAAAATAATCTAGGAATGTGTTGGTAATAGTATAAAGATTGGGTTTACCTGGTAAATCTGATTTTCCACATACTTTAATTAAATCTCTTGCTAGTAGTTTTCTTAATGTATAAGATGTTGAAACTCCTCTCATTTCATCTATTTCTAATCTAGTTAATGGTCCATTATAAGCAATGATTGCTAATGTCTCTAGTGCAACTGGACTTAAGGTATTTGATTCAGGGGTTTCTACTAATTTTTGATAAAATTCTTTATGTTCAGGTTTAGTAGTTAATTTAAAAGCATCACCTAAATAACTTATTTTAATTCCACTATCTTCTTTTTCATATTTTTCTTTTAAGCCGGTAAGTAGTTTTTTGGCTTCTAGTTCATCGATATCCATTATTTCACAAATGGAATTTAAACTTAAGCCTTCATCTCCTACTACAAATAATAATCCTTCCAAAATCCCTAATTTTTTCATAATGTACTTCCTTCTATATATATTTCACCAAAGTTATTTGTTTGACTTAATTTTATTTCTTTATTTTTTGTCATGTTTAAAATACTTAAAAATGTGATTATTACATATGGTTTTGAAATATCATCAAATAAATCTAGAAAATTTACTTTACCTTTTACTTTAATTATTTGTCTAATTGATTTAATTCTTTCTTCAACACTTAATTCTCTTTTGGTTACTTTAGTATTAAGTGGTTCTTCTAATCTTTTTCTTTTTAAGAATTCTTCAAAAGCTGATAATAAATCATCTAATGTAATGTCACTATTTAATTCTTTATTTTTTCTAAATTCGTTTAGATTTTCTGGTAATTTTGTATAAACATTACCTCTTTTAGTTTCAAGTTCTCTAAAATCTGAAGCCATTTCTTTAATCTTTTGATATTCAAGTAAACGGTTTCTTAATTCTTCTTCGTTGTTAATTTCATATTCAGTTTCTTCTTCTTCATTATTTTTATTTAATAATTGTTTGCTTTTTAAATGAATTAACTCGGATGCCATAACTAAATATTCACTGCAAGCATCAATAGTTAATTCTTTATTATTGTTAATATAATCTATATATTCTTTTGTTATTACTTTTATATCTATATCATAAATGTCCATTTTGCTGGTCTTTATCAAATGTAATAAAAGATCTAGTGGACCATTAAAATCATTTACTTCTATATTCATGAGCAAGTATATCCTTTGTTGGTTAAATTTAATTTGATTGTTTCAGCGTCAGTTTGATTATTAAAATAATTTTCATTATTTACTAATGATAAATCGGCATTATTTAAATCTAAGATGTTAGTTAATTCAATTGAAGTATCTGTTTCATTTAATGTTGATGTACAGTTAGTTAATTTTTTTATTTGATCTGATAAGGTTTGATATGTTGTTTTTATTTGAGTGTTAATGGTTTCATCAGTTGTTTTTGAAGATGTTTTTACTTCATTAATACTTGTTAATTTATTATCAGTAAATATATAAGTATATTCGATTTTTTCGTTGTATGTTGTTGTTGTTTCAATGGTACATGTGTATTTGTTTATTACTGGCTCAGTTGTTTGATTATCACTTGGAGTATTTGGGGTATTGGTTGTATCTTTTTCAAAATATTTTTTGATGTATTTTCGATAAAAATCAGTAACACTATTATTTTCTGTATTTAAATATTCTTTTATATATGGTAAACCAAAGCAAGTTCCTAGTAATAAAGCAAATATGATTATTGCTAGAAACGGTTTACTTGATTTTTCTTTTTTTAATTCTCCTAAAACTATTGGTTGTGAGTTATTATTATTTTGATTATTATCTTTCATATAAATTCCTCCACATATTCTAATTAATTATAACAAAATTACAGGTAAAATAAAAGGAATTATTTTGAAATAATTCCATCTAAACTAAAGCTTTTAGCTTCGGTTATTTTAACATCTATAATTTGACCAATTGTATTTTTATCAGCTTCAACATTAACTAATTTCATATTTTCAGTATATCCACATACTTTGTTTGAATCTTTTTCACTTACTCCAGTTATAAGGACTTTTTGAATTGTATTAAGCATTCTTTCATTGCTTTCTTTTGAGTATGCATTTATTTTTTCATTTAATCTTTGAAGTCTTTCTTCTTTTTCACTTAAAGGTGTTTCATCAGTCATTTTAGAAGCTGGAGTTCCTTCTCTTGGTGAGAAGATAAAAGTAAAGGCACCATCATAGTGACATTTATCAACTACATCTAAGGTTTCTTTAAAGTCTTCTTCAGTTTCGCCTGGGAATCCAACGATAATATCGGTTGTAATACTGGCATTTTTTACTTTAGTTCTAATTTTATTAAATAGGGTTAAATATTCTTCTTTAGTGTATCTTCTACCCATTAATTTTAAGATGCGATCTGAACCACTTTGTAAAGGTAAATGAATATATGGCATAATGTTATCTCTTGCAGCAATAACGTCTATCATTGAATCGGTAAAATCCCAAGGATGTGATGTGACAAATCTAATTCTTTCAATGCCAATATCACTTACTTGTTCTAATAATTTACTAAATTCAATTTCATTATCTAAGTCTTTACCATAAGCATTAACATTTTGACCTAAAAGAGTTATTTCTTTATATCCTTGCTGTTTTAATTCTTTTACTTCTTTTAAGATATCTTCACTTTTTCGGCTTCTTTGTTTTCCTCTAGTATAAGGAACAATGCAGTATGTACAGAACTTATCACAACCATACATAATGTTTACCCAAGCTGATATTTTTGAATCTCTTTTATATAGGTTACCAAATTCAATAACGTCGCCTTCTTTACTATAGATTTCAATATCTTGTTTTCCAGTAAATTCAGTTAACATTTTAGGTAATTCATTCATATTATGAGTACCAAATACTATATCTATATATGGATGTTTTTCTCTTATTTCTGATACTACACTCTCTTCTTGTGCCATACAACCGCATAAACCAATAATTAAATTTTTATTTGTTTTCTTTAAATGTTTACATCTACCAAGAAAACCAAATACTTTATCATGAGCATTTTCTCTGATAGCACAAGTATTTAAAATAATTAAATCACTTTCTTCATAATTATCAGTTTCAGTATAACCTAAGTTTTCAATTAAGCTTTTAATTTCTTCAGAATCATGAACGTTCATTTGACATCCATAAGTTTTAATATAATATTTTTTACCAGCAAAAATATCATTACTTTCTCTTGTTTCATATATGTAATTTACTTTTTCTTGATTTCTTTTTTTTGCATCAAGCATATTAGGTAAATGCATATCAATCACCACCACGTAACTGATTATAACACAAAATAATTAATATTAATAATTAATTTGATAATATTGGCTAAATTGATTAGAAGAATGAGCATCAATTTGTTTATTACGCATGCCCATTCCCATTAAGATTAATGCAAGGAGGATATAGAAAATAATCACTCCTTTATAATCATTTAATTTTGTTATCATAACAACATCTCCTTACTGCACATTTATAATATCACGAACAATTATTCGTAGTCAATACATTTTAGAAACAAATGTTTGACTTTTTACAGTTCGTGTGTTAATATCAATATAGGAGGCATGTTAAATGAATGAAAAGCTAACTAAAAAACAAAAAGAAGTATTAACATTTATTAAAAAATATATTGTACAGTATGGTTTTCCACCATCTGTTAGAGAAATATGTGCTGGTTTAGGTTTATCTAGTCCTGCTACTGTTCACACTCATTTAAAACAATTAGAACTTAAAGGTGCTATTTCTAAAACTAAATCTAAATTTAGAACTATTGAAGTTAATGGTGAAAATGAATTTATGCCTAAGAATGAAGAATTAGTTAAGGTTCCTCTTTTAGGTAAAGTTACAGCTGGTACTCCAATTGAAGCAATTGAAAATCCTAATGAATTTTTTACTTTACCAGCTAGTTTAATTCCAGCTAAAGAAACCATTTTTACTTTAAAGGTTTCGGGTGAAAGTATGATTAATGCTGGTATATTTGATGGTGACATTGTTATTATTCAAAAACAAAGAGTTGCAAGAAATGGTGATATTGTTGTAGCTATGACAATGGAAAATGAAGTTACTTTAAAGACTTTTTATAAAGAAGAAGATCATATTAGATTACAACCAGAAAATGATACAATGGCCCCTATTATATTACCTACATGTACTATTTTAGGCAAAGCGATTGGTTTATATCGTAAATTTTAAAAAGACATTCGTTTTGAATTGCACCCCTTAGAGTAGACATCATAAAAAAAGACAGTTCAAATAAAAAATGATAGAATACACTTCCGAAAGGAGGTGTTTTCTTATGGCTTCAAAGGGACAAAAGTTTCATAAATTTAGTGATATAGAAAGAGAAAGTATTGTTAATTGTTATTTATCTGGAAATGGTTCTCTACAAGATGTAGGTAATAAATATGGAATTAGTAGAAAAACTGTATATAATATGGTCAGAAAATATAGAAATACAGGTAGTGTCAAATCTATAAAAAGAAATGGTAGACCTAAGGAGAAGGATTTAACAAAAGAAGACTGGAAAGAAAGATATGAAATATTAAAAAAATACCAGGCCTTCCTCAAGGCACAACGAGAGAAAAAGTAACATTTATAAATTTATATAGAAATAATTATA
>SFSZ01000015.1 GCA_004563275.1 bacterium | reverse complement strand
GGATATTATTTTATAACACAGATAGATTAAAGTCAAAACAACCCAAGAATTAATCTTGAGTTGTCTTTCTTTATTGTGAACTATTTGGGGTTCACTTCAGTTTGAATGCCTTTTTTTCATCTTCTCATACCTCTAGAGCTACTTTTAATACTTGCTTTAGTTAAAGAAATTTGTTTTAATTCATTTGCTATTAATCTAATCTTTCTCATGAAATATTCTCTTTCCTTAGGTGATAAATATTTTGCAAACTTATTAAGAAAAACATTTCTTTCTCTTTCAAGTTCTCCAAGTAATAAAGTCGCATTATCACTATCCGGATCATTTTCAATAAAAGAAATAATATTATAAATAAACTTATTAAATCCCGGCTCATACTTATATCTAATATACTTATCTTTAAGCATCTGATTAGCCAGCATAATATGTTTACCATTTAATGTAATTTGATAACCAATATATTCAATTAATCCTTCAATTTTATATTTACCTTTTCCTTTAACTAAAACATACATAATTTATTCCCCCAACAAATCATTTCTTTTTTCTTTAGTAACCCTTATTCTTTCGCTTTGACGATATTCATCTATTTTTTTATGATCACCAGACAAAAGAATATCTGGTACTTTCATTCCTCTATATTCACTTGGTTTTGTATAAACTGGATAATCAAGTAAATTATCACTAAAACTTTCACTAGTTAAACTATCATCAGTAATAACACCATCTAATAATCTAACTACACTATCAGTAATCATCATTGCTGGCAACTCCCCACCAGTTAAAACAAAATCACCAATTGAGATAATCTCATCAGCTAAAGATTTTATTCTCTCATCAAAACCTTCATAATGACCACAAATAATAATAATATGCTTTTTATTTTTTAATTCTAAAGCTTTCTTTTGATTGTAAGTTTTTCCAGTTGGACACATTAATAAAATATAAGAATCATCAGTTCTAAGATCGTCAATTGCTTCAAATATCGGTTCACATCTAAGAACCATTCCTGCTCCGCCCCCATAAGGAGTGTCATCAACCATCTTATTATTTAATTTAGAATAGTCTCTAAAATTTACAACTTCAATTTCAACCTTACCACTATTAATTGCCCTTTTTATAATAGATTCATTTAAAAATCCATCAAACATTCCTGGAAACAAAGATAATATTGTAATCTTCATAAACCACCTCTATAAAACTAAACTACTTATGTTTTTACCATAAATAATCTTATTTACTTTATCAACTTTTACTATAAAGTCTCCTTTTAAAGGAATATAAAACTTATTATTAACCTTAATTACCGGATTAATCTTATTATCATCATAATCAGTAACCTCACCATATTCCTTATCATCTTCTTTAACTACAAATCCAACTAAATCACTTATTAGATAATCATTATCACCTAAATTTAAATCAGCTTTATTAAAGAAAACATCATTTCCAATTAAATGTTCAACAAAATTAATATCTTTTAAATTATCAATTTCAACTAAATAATTATTTTTATGGATTCTCATCCCGCTAATTTCATAAAGATTATTATTAATCATAATCTTATTATGAACTTTAAAAACTTTATCAGCCATTTCAAAACGACTAACAATCTTTAACTCACCTTTTATTCCAAAGGTATTTACAATTTTTCCAACATTAACATATTCCATATCCATATTTTATCACATCATTTCTTTAAATCCTAGTTTAGATAAATAATTTTAGATTTCTTTGAATTCTTTTGTAATCTATCAATTACACATAAACATTTATATATATCAAATTCACTTACTCTATCTTTACCAATATTATTATCAATTATTTCTTGATACCACGGAACATCTAAAGCATATATATCATAGTAACTAACAATATCAATACTTAATCTTAAAATACAAATTATATTATTAAATATTTCTTCAGAAAGAACTTTACCTATTAAATGTTTCTCAAGCACATCTAAAAAATCTTTATTACACACAAGCAACCTAAAAGATTCCATATCTGAACCATTTTTATTAAACAAATAACAAGATTCTGGCTTACTATAATCATCAGTTATAATTCTATTAAAAGCAACATTTTTATCAATCTCAGTTTCAAAATCAGCCTTATCTTTAAGAGTCAACTGATTATTAATAAAATTATTAAGTTTTCTTAAAAGTATCGGATCACAATTTGTAAAATCAGTATTTAGCTCAAATATCCAAGGATGCTTTTTAAAAAATTCAACAATACGAGCATAATCATAATCACCATATTTTTCTCTTAAGTTAGAGTCATCTTCTCCATTAACTACGTCATAAAATCCAGGTAAATCATTAATTGATATTCTTAAATTAAACAAATCATTTGAATAACTAACAATCATTCCTAGTTTCTTAAGAATTACCCTATTATTTTTTATCAAATTAAGAAAATCAGTATCATCTAAACATAAATCTAACAATTTTAAAAATTCACCATTACCAATAAAAAACTTAATTAATCCATAATCTTGAAAATCATTTAAAGCGTGAGCATCATCCCCACCTAAAGAATTAATTAGATCTTTATAAAAAGAATAAAAGTGAAAAAAATTAGGTGATAATTCCTGATTAAGTTGTTTAATATAAGCGCTAATCTTATCCATACTATCACCTCTAAAATATAATGAATATTATAATATAAAGTAAAAGTAGATACAATAAAATATCTACTTATTAATCTTTAAATTAAGAAAATTATCAGCTATTAAATTATCAAACACATTCTTATAAGTTTCATACTTTTCGGTAGAATTAATTAAATAACCAATTACAACATCACCTAAATCTCTTAAGTTCCTAACTTTAATTTTATCAAAATAATCTATATTATAACTTTTAAAATCTGTCTTATTAAAATAAAAACTTAAATTAAATCCTTTTCTTTTAGTTATAACTTCTCCTACAACATATTCTGGTCTATTTTTATTAAACCAATTTATTATTTTAGGATTAACACTAATAATTGCAAATTTACCATTATAATTATCTAATAATTCAAATAAATTTTTATGTTTAGTATGAACCTTTGGATCAATCATAATCCCTACTTTACCATTAATAAGTTCTAAAACTTCTTCAAGTAAAGGGATATGATAAAAAGAAACATAACATAATTCATCATAAGTCATATCTTCAACTTTGTCTTTTGAATTATGAATTCTTTCAAAAACATCATTTTTACAAACAACAAATTTATGATCCTTAGTTTCAATAACTTCAAAATATATATTATTTCTTCTTTTAATCGCAACTTTAAAAGCTTCTAAAGTATTTTCATAAACATTCTTATTATCGTAAATGCCCTGATAAGCAAAAATACCTTTTTTTAAAAAATCTATATCTTTCATCTAGTTTCTCCTAATTCGTACATTAAAATACTTGCAGAAACCCCAGCATTTAAACTTTCACATTTATCATTCATTTTAATATATAAATTCTTATCACAAATCTCTCTAATTGAATTACTCATTCCTCTAGCTTCACTGCCTATAATAAGAACATGTTTATTGTTTTCATAAGCAGGAGATTCTCCATTAACTACATCAGTTCCATAAATTTTATAGCCACTTTCTTTTAATTTTAAAAGTGTACTAAATAAATCACAAGTCACAATATTAACATTAAAAAGCATTCCTTCAGTTGCCCTTACAACCTTACTATTATATACATCAACACATTCTTCACTAAGTAAAATAGTGTCATAATTAAAAGCAACAGCCGATCTAATAATAGTACCTAAATTACCTGGATCTTTAATATTATCAAGAGCTACAACATTACCTTCAATTTTCAAATCATCTTTTATATAGCAAATTGCTAAAACTTTAGGATAATTAGTTAAATCACTTACTTTCTTTAAAATATCACTTGTCACATAAGTAACATCTCCATAAACATTTTCTTCACCATTTAAAAGTAATATTTCTTTAACAATATTCTTCTTTAATGCCCTGCTGCAATAAATAGTTTTTCACTCTTACGATATTTCTTATCATTTAGTTTAGTATAATATTTAATCTTTTCATTATTCAACGACTCAATCATTAGTAATTTAATTCCTTTCGTGCTTGCTTATAATATGGATAAAAACTGGCAACATACTTCCAAAAATTAACACTATGATCCATATATTTAAAATGACATAACTCATGAACGATAACATAATCAATTAAACTAACATCTTTAGTTATTAATTCAGTATTAAGAGTTACTGTCATACTTTTTTTATTACAAACTCCCCATTTAGTAGTCATCTTACGTATTCTCAATCTAAAATTAGGCAAGTCTTTAAAATTAATTTTAATTTGTTCTAACCTAGAATTAAATACATCAAAAGCTAAAGAATAAATATAATCTTTAGCTTGTTCATAATCTTTAGCATAAATAAAATCATTATCAATATAAGGCTTACCATCATATTCCATTAATCTAAGTTCATTACCTAAATAAAATAACTTACTATTATTAACAGCCCTATTATTAGCTCTTTTAAGCATTCTTGATATAGCATCCGTATTATCTTCCAGCAAATTCTTTATATAACTATGACTAACATACTTATTACATGATACATGAATAATTCCATCTTCTTTTACCCTAAAATAAATATTTTTAATCTTTTTATATTCAATTATATAAGGAATCCACTGATTATCAACTAATATTTTATTTTCCACTGTAGATTTCATACCATTTCTTTAATTTAGAAATGCCACTATTTGTTAAATCTTTAATTATATCCCAAGTAATATTTAAACTTTTCTTTAAATCTTGAAAATCTGCTTTAGCTTGATTACATACTTGTTCATTATTTTCACAATACTTAGCAGTAGAATCTAAATAAAGTTCAATTAATTTACTTTTAGCATTCTCATAACTTTCAGAAAAATCTTCTTTATAACTAGGATAATATTTTTCTATAATCCCATCAACTTTTAAAGCTAATCCTATGACCTTTAATTTAGCACTAGCAGTTAAATTTTTAAAGTAAACTCCATTAATAGGTCGATCATAAAAAATAAAATCAACAATCGTAATAAAATAGTTTTTAGCTTTTTCTCCAAAAGAAACATCATTTTTATTTTCTTCAATTAAAGCATAATTATCTTCTAAACTTTTCATAACAGAATCAGTACTTTGAACATACACTTTAGTAGTTTCAGTTGGTCTTTCATATCTGATTGTTGTCGTAGTTTTAACACTTGTAATTGGCACTTCTGTAACAATTTCTTTAGTAGTTATTTCGGTTGTAACCATACTTGTTGAAGTAGATTCTTTAATTATTGTAATTTTTTTAACTTTTGCAGCCGGAGGATAAGTTTCTTGCATATCCTTGTCAACTTCAACTTTAATAATATCTCCTACTTTAAAATTATCTTTATCAATATCTACTACATCACTACCAATATTAGTTGCATTTTCATCTAATACTTCAACTAACGCATGGCCATTATAAACTTCTTTAACAGTTCCATAAAATTCAGTACTACCACTATCTTTAAAAGAAAAATAAACACATATAGAAGCTAAAACTAAAATAATACTTACGCACGTAATAAATCCTATAGTTTCTTTTTTCATTCTTTTTCACCTCTATTAGTAAACTTAATAATAATTGGTGTTCCCGTAAAATCAAAGTTTTCTCTAATTTGATTTTCTAAATATCTCTCATAACTAAAATGAACTAACTTTTTATTATTAACCGAAAATTCAAATTTAGGAGGTCTTGTATCACTTTGATTAACAAAATATATTTTAAGTCTCTTACCCTTATATGAAGGAGGTTCATGAATAGCAACAGCTTCTCTAATAACATCATTTAATACACTAGTTTTTACTTCTCTTGTTGTACTTTCATAAGCTTTTAGTATTTCCGGCATTAAAGTATGTATTCTAGCTTTAGTTTTAGATGATAAGAAAACAATATTAGCATAAGGCATAAATTGAAAATTATTTCTAATATCAGTAGTCCATTTTTTAATAGCACTATCTTTATCTTCAATTAAATCCCACTTATTAACTACAATAACCATTGCTTTACCAGCTTCTAAAGCATATGATGCAATATGTTTATCATGTTCAATAATACCTTCTTCAGCATTAATAACAAGTACACATACATCAGATCTATCAATAGCTTTTAAACTTCTAATAAGACTATATTTTTCAATATTTTCATATATCTTACCTTTTTTACGCATTCCTGCTGTATCAATAACAATATAATCATTCTTATCATAAGTAAATCTTGTATCAACTGCATCTCTAGTAGTACCAGCTACATCAGATACAATAACTCTTTCTTCATTAAGTAAAGCATTAATTAAAGAACTTTTACCAACATTAGGTCTACCAATAATAGAAAACTTTAATATTGCATCATTTTCTTCAGTAGTATAAGCATTAAAATCACTAGTAATTTCATCTAATAACTCATTAATGCCTCTTTTATGTTCAGCACTAACTGCAATATACTTATCAAATCCTAACTCATAATAATTATAAACATTATCTTCATGTTTAGAATCATCTAACTTATTAACTGCAACAATAACCTTCTTATTAGTTCTTTGAAGCATGTTTGCAATAAGTAAATCATTACTAGTTAAATCAGTTTTACCATCAATAACAAAAACAATAACATCACTTTCATCTATTGCTAATTCAGCTTGAACTTTAATAGTATCATTAAAATCTTCCTTAGCTAAATCAATTCCACCAGTATCAATTAAATGAAAACTTTTATCTTTATAATTACATATTCCATATAAACGATCCCTAGTTACACCAGGCATATCATCAATAATTGCTTTTTTCTCATTAATTAATCTATTAAATAAAGTACTTTTACCAGTATTTGGTCTTCCAATTAAACATACAGTCTTTCTCATAAATTCACCACTCAGACACCATAATTTTACCATAAAAAAGCCTAAAACACAAATAAAACCCAAAAGAAAAAAAGGCATAAAGCCTTAACATTTTTTACTACTACTATTATTATCAAATAAAATAGATTTACCAGCACTATAACAAGCATCTAAAGAATCAACACTTCTATTTGATTTATTATAAGTAACAATAATATAAGCATTATCCATATCTGTCTTATCAACGGGATTTTGAATATGTTTTACCCCATTATCATCAGTATAATCATAATCTAATTGTCCTAAATCAGCTAATTTTAAAAATGTCATTTGACAAGTAACAACATTATTATTAGTAGTGCAATTATTTAAATTAGTCTGCGAAGTAAATTCACTCTTATTATCTTGTAAATAAAGGATAGCTCCTTGCATTGCTAATTTAGTTTTAGTTTTAAGCATTTTAGTCTTAGCTTTATCACCAACACTAGTTGCAGCCGGCACAGCAATAGTCACAAGAATTCCTAAAATAACTAAAACAGCTAGTAGCTCAACTAAAGTAAAACCCTTTTTATTCATTATCTCCCTTTAACCTTTCTTCGATTAAATCATATATTTCATCTCTACCTTTTTTAGTTACACTTGAAAAATACACAATCTTATCAGTATCTTTAAGTTCTAAAGTAGTTGCAATAGTCTTTAAAGTTTTATCTCTATTACTTGTTTTAACTTTATCATATTTAGTAGCTACAATTAATACTGGAATATTATAATATTTCAAATAATTATACATCAAGACATCATTTTCAGTAGGCTTAATTCTGGCATCAATAAGCATAAACACTAATGATAAATTAGCTCTTGTTTTAAGATACTCTTCAATCATTAATCCAAACTTTTTTTGTGTAACCTTATCAACACTCGCATATCCATATCCAGGAACATCTACAAGATAAAAACTATCATTACATAAATAAAAATTTAAAGTTTGAGTTTTACCTGGTGTAGCACTAGTTCTTGCATAGTTTTTTCTACCAATTAAGGTATTAATAAAACTACTTTTACCTACATTACTCCTACCAACTAATAAAAATTCTTTTTTATTATCAGTTGGATACTGACTTGTTCTTACTGCAATAACACTTAAATTACTAGATTCAATTTTCATAATATCACTCTCAAATTAATTATATAAAAAACGTTAAAGAAATGCAAACAATATATCATATATATAGAAAAAATAACCAATTTAAAGTATAATTATTACAGGTGGTGAATTTTGTTATATCCAAATAAAATAAAAAAAGAAAACAAACATGCTCCTGTATCCCATGCTAATCGTGGTATGGACTTAGAAAAACTTATAAATGACGCTAATAGTTATTATTTAAATAATGATATTGCTGTTATTTATAAAAAGCCCACTCCAATTGCAATTAGTATGGTTGATTACTCTAAAAGTAATCCAGAAGTAAAAGGATTATTTAATCAAAAATCCACATTAGACTATGTAGGACTTTATAAAGGCAAATATTTAGATTTTGATGCAAAAAAGACTTTAAATAAAACTTCATTTCCTCTTTCAAACATTCATTATCATCAACTTAAACATATTGAAAGAATAATTAATCATCAAGGAATTGCGTTTTTAATAATAGAAATGAATAATAAAGTATATATTTTAAAGGGTGAAACACTTTTAGAATTCATAAATCAAGATCAAAGAAAAAGTATTCCCTATTCATACATAGAAGAAAATGGTTATATTGTTAATTTTAAATATAATCCAATCTTAGATTATCTAGAAGTATTAGAAAAAATTTATTTTAAAGAAGGTGCTTTATGAAAAAAATAAAAATAAAAGCAAAAAAGAAAAAAAATAGTAGTGAAAAAAAATTAAATACTAATTTTGCTAGTTTTAAAGAAAAATGGAAGAAAGGAAATTTAGCTGAAAAAATACTGGTTATAATAATGTTTATTTTAGTTGGTATTTTTGCAATTGGAATCTTATTTCTTTTATACATAGTAATTATGGCTCCTGAATTTGATGTTGAAAAGCTATACACTAAAGAGGCTTCAATTATTTATGATTCATCAGGAAATGAAATTGCTAGACTAGGAACTGAAAATAGACAACGCGTATCTTATGATGATATTCCTGAAGTATTTGTTGATGCTTTAGTTGCAACAGAAGATTCAAGATTCTTCCAACATAATGGTGTTGATTTAGCCCGTTTTATAAAGGCAACTCTTGGCCAATTACTTGGTCATTCTGGAGCTGGTGGTGCTTCTACCCTAACCATGCAAATTGTAAAACAGAGAATTACTAGTTCTGAATCAAGTGGCATTGAAGGTATCATTAGAAAATTCACAGATATGTACATCTCCGTATTCAAAATTGAAAAGAAATATACTAAAGAACAAATAATTGAGTATTATGTAAATATCCCTGGTTTAGGAAGTAATACTTTTGGTATTCAACAAGCCAGTGAAAAATACTTTGATAAATCTATCAGTGAAGTAACTCTTCCAGAGGCAGCATTACTTGCTGGATTATTTCAAGCACCAAGTGCTTACAACCCATATAATTATCCAGAAAAAGCTGAACAAAGAAGAAATCAAGTATTAAACTTAATGCAAAGACATGGTTATATCACTAAAGAAGAATGTGAAAATGCTAAAAAGATTTCTGTAACTTCTCTACTTGCAAATAAAGCTGCTGCTAATAATCCAAATCAAGGATTTATTAATACAGTTATTGATGAAGTAGAAAGTCGTACTGGTAAAAACCCATATTTAGTATCAATGAAAATTTATTCAACAATGGTTCAAGAAAAACAAAATGTAATAAATGATATTTATAATGGTGTTACATATAAATGGCCTAATGACTACTTACAAGCTGGTATCGTAGTAACCGATGTTAAAACAGGTGCTATGGTAGCTGTTGGAGCAAGTCGTAAAAAAGGTGAAAGAACATATAACTATGCAACAGATATTAAAGTCCATCCAGGTTCATCTGCTAAACCAATTTTTGACTACGGACCTGCTATCGAATATTTAAATTGGTCAACCGGTCAAATGGTAATCGATGATGAATACACATATAGTAATGGTGTTAAGATTAAAAACTGGGATAATGGATATAAAGGTATAATGACAATTAGAACTGCTCTTGCAAGTTCAAGAAATATTCCTGCTCTTCAAGCATTCCAAGCAGTTCCACAAGATAAAATAGATAAATTCGTAACTGGTTTAGGTATAACCCCACAATATGAAGGTGATCATTTTATTAATGAATCTCATAGTATCGGTGGTTTTGAAGGAACTAATCCAAAACAAATGTCAGCAGCATATGGTGCATTTGCAAGAGGTGGTATTTATATCGAGCCCTACTCAATAACAAAAATTGAATTTGTTGAATCTGGTGAAGTTTATACAGTTACACCAGAAAAAAGAACCGTAATGTCAGAAGCTACTGCTTATATGATATCAATGATATTAAAAACAGCTGTAACTGATGGTTACGTATCTGCCGGTTCTAAATCAGGAACAGATATTTGTTCTAAAACGGGAACATCTACCGTAGATGCCAGCGTTAAAAAAGCAAATAACATTAAAAAGGCCATCATCGGTAACTCATGGCAAGTAACTTACTCTCCAGATTACGTTTACGCAATTTGGGTTGGTGTTGATAAAATAACCCCTACTCAGTACTTAACAAGTTCAATGGGTGGTAGTGCTAAAAAAGCTATGACAAAATTACTTACAAGTAAAATAAATAACAGTAATTCAAGATTTAAACAACCTTCAACTGTAACAACAGCTACTGTTGAATTAGAAACAAATCCAATCCAACTTGCATCAGAATATACACCAAGTAATTTAAAGAGAGTTGAATACTTTAAAGTTAAAACTGTACCAGAAGATGTTAGTTCAAGATTTAGTCAATTAAGTAACCCAACCAATCTTAAAGTTAGTGTTACTCCAATTGTAAATCACGCTGAATTAACTTGGACAGCTATTCCAACTCCAGATGCAATAAGTGAAAGTTATTTAAAAGAATACTTTAATAACGGTTATAGTGTATGGGCTGATAAATATTATCAAAAACGTTTAACCTACAATAAATCAAATATTGGTTCAATTGGATATCATGTTTATGTAGACAATGGTAATGGCTATACTGATCTAGGATTTACTACTAAAACATCATATACATATACTGGAACAGTTAACAGTAATACCAAATTTATGGTTAAGTCAAGTTATTCAATATTCAAAGCTAATAAGAGTTCAGGTGTTGAAGTATCAGTTAATTCTTCATCAAATGAACCATCTAACCCTTCCACAGACTGGACTGCTAGTTTAAATGGTGCTGCAAAAATAACAGTAGCAGCCTTCTATAAATTATTTAATAATAACAATTTAGTTAAAGTCATCTCAGGTGGTAAGGTTGTAAATGCTAAAGTTACAACAACATGCTTTGATTCAGATGGTGATGAAGTAAATTGTAAAACATTAGATTGTAAACAATCATACGATGTTCAGCACACAATCTCATACAATAATAAAACTAAAACAATTAGTAGAACACTTACAGCTGGATGTTAAAAAAAATATCAGATATTTAATCTGATATTTTTTTGCATTCTTTTTTAAATAAACATCCATCACATTTTGGATTTTTAGCTAAACAGTGATATCTTCCAAATAATAGAATTTGATCACCAACTCTACTCCATTGATTTTTAGGAATCAATTCATTAAGCTTTTGTTCAATTATTACTGGAGAATCTTCTTCATTAACAAGTCCCAATCTTTTAGAGACTCTAATTACATGAGTATCAACTGGTATGCAAGGCTCTTTATATATTTCTTTTAAAACCACATTACAAGTCTTATGACCAACACCAGGTAAAGATTCAAGATAACTACGATTATTAGGAACCTTACCATCAAAATCTTTAATTAAACTTTGAGCAATCTTAATTATGTATTCACTTTTCTTATGATAAGAACCACAAGGTCTTATAATTTTTTCAATGTCTTTTATATTAGCATCAGCTAAAGTATTAATATCATATTTAGAAAACAAATCTTTAGTAACAATATTAACTCTTTTATCTGTACATTGTGCACTTAATACTGTTGCAATTAATAATTCATAATCTTTAGAATAATTAAGTTCACATCTAACTAGAGGAACATAATAATCTAATCTTTTAAATAAATCATTCATCATCTTCTAACCAATTATAATCAAATAAAACTTTTTCTTCATTACGGGCTTTATTTTGATTATCTTTTTTCTCCAAGAAATTATTAACGTCATTCATATTTTTAAAGCCTTTTTTACTCCATTCTAGTAAAATACGATCAATATATCTTAAGCTAGAAACACCATTATAAGTAGCTTCCTTTAACGCTCCTAAGATTAATTCTTCAGATAACTGATTAGATAACCAACCATTAATAATTTCATACTCCATAGGAGATAAAGTTCTTCCAAACTCTTTTTCGAAAACTTCAAAAATATTTTTTTCAGATTTTTTCTTAATATCATAATTAATATCACTAACCATTGCTCTATACACATTAGTTAAATCAATAGTTTCACTAATTTTATCCTTAACTGGAGTCACCTTTGTAGATATTAATCCCTTAATAGATAAAGCTTTAAAAGATTGTAATATAATCTTAGGTTCCATAAAAGTAACATTATGAATATCATTAACATCCAAAATAGGACAATCTTGATTCATAAAATAAATAAGTAACATAAATTCATTAACATTTAAATCAAAATCTTTAACAATTTTAAATAATAACTTTTTTAGGTTATAATCTTTTTCTTTAATTAATCCCTCTAAAATTTTATTACTCATCTATATCACTTCCATTTATCTTGTATATATTTTATTAAAATATCTCTTTCATTAATTAAACTTTTATTAAGAACATTTAAAACCAAATCATTAAAAATATCTTTAATTTTATTTGATGGTTCAATATTTAAAGATTCAATAATATCTTTAGAAGTTATCTTTAAATCTTTCTTTGAATATATAGGTAATTCTTTAAATCTAATATTTAGATCTTCTTTTGGATAATCTAAAATATCAGCAGCCACACTGCAAATATATAATCCATAATTATATAAATCATAATCAGATATCGTCTTTTGCTGAATTAGTATTCTAATCTTACGTATGCTATCCAAACTATTCTTCGTAAAAGGATAACGTTCATCGAAATCTATTTGTGCCCAAACTCCTAATATATCTGGTACAACAACTATAGTATCATAATTAATCTTTAGTGTATCTAATAAATCTAATTTTTTTAAAAGATTTAATCCATTTAAGGCATTTCTAGAAGAAAAAATTTTATCTAATTCTTCTCTTTTTCTCGTAAAACTTAAAGACTCAATAAGATTCTTATTATTCTTAATAAATAAAATTATTTTACTATCAAGTTTAAAATCTAAAACGGCAGCAAATCTTATTGCTCTCATAATACGTAAAGGATCTTCGGTTAATTTAGTATCAATATCGCCTATAACTCTAATCGTCTTATTCTTAATATCTTCTTTACCATTTAAATAATCGAATATTTGACCACTACTACTCATACATAAAGAATTAATAGTAAAATCTCTTCTTTGAATATCAAGTATCAAATTATTTGTATATTCAATACTTTGTGGTTTTCTATTCTCATAAGAAGATTCCTTACGATAAGTAGTAATATCGTAATTATAAGTTCCATCATTAAGAGAAATAGAACCATAATTTTCAGTTTCTTTTTTTACCTTAAATATTTTTATAATATCTTTAGGTAAAGCATTCGTGCAAATATCAACATCAGTAGTATATATACCAAGAAGATTATCTCTAACAAATCCTCCGACCACATAAGCTTCAAATCCATTATTTTCTATTTTCCTTAATATTTTTTCTATATTAGAGTTCATTTAATACACCCTAATAAGTATACCAAATAAAAATTACTTTGTGAACTAACATTTATTTTTATGCTTAAATCTATTAAGTGAAGACCCAATAGTTCTACCTAATTCAAGTAAAGTTGAAATAAGTCTACTTATTGCATTAATAATAGTCCCATTAAGTCCACCACTAATGTTAGCTAATTCTTCATCCTTCATTAATTATTACATTTAAGCGGACGTAAATATCCATCAATAATACCAATTAATAAAGTAATTACAGAACCAATAGCTATTCCAATTCCCCATCTTACTGCTCCACCATCAATTTGATCAAGTTCCTTATTAGTAAGCATTATCTTACTCCTTTCTATCAGTTAAATTAATCACCTTATCAAATGGATACTTTTCATAATAATGACTTATGTAAATAATAGTCTTATTCTTAAAATAGTTATTAATATTATTAATTATCTTCATTCTAGAATATTTACTTATTTCACTCATAGCTTCATCTAAAAGTAAAATATTAAAATCTTGATATAACGTTCTAGCTAAAATTATTTTTTGTCTTTCACCACCACTTATATTATCTCTAATTACAAATTCATAATTATCATATCTATTTTTTATAAAACCATCTAAATCAACTAAATTAAGTATTAACTTAAATTTATATTCATCATATTTATTATCTAATATAATGTTATTTAAAAAAGTATCATTAAAAATAGTATTTTCTTGAGACACATAACTAATAAAATTATTTAAATCATCATATCTTATTCGTCTTAAATCATTTCTTCCAATTAAAATATTTCCTTTGTAATTATCTATATTCTTTACTAATAAATTAAACAAAGTACTTTTACCACTTCCATTTTCACCTAAAAGTAAAATCTTCTCACCCATTCTAATCTTTAAATTAAAATTATTATATATAGACCTATTATTAATACTATAAGATAAGTCATTAATACATATATCATAATTAGTTAATTTTAAAGGCTTTAAGAAACATTTATCATTTAAATAATAAATGGCATTAATTCTTGATAAAACATTCTTAAAATAAATAAAACTAGGCAATAAAGAATAATAATAACTAACACTTTCATAATAATAATTTAAAAATATATAAATCATAAAAATATTAGAAATCAAACTCTTACTATAAAGTAAAAATACAAAAGAAATAACAAATAATAATACATTATAAATACCTAAAATAAAATTATAATTATTAATCTTACATTCTAAATTAAAATAATTACTATAATTAGATACCGAAGAATCATTCACCTTCTTTAAAAATAAATCTTCTTTTCTCATATTTTTAATAACTTTAATTTTATTAATATACTCAATATTTAAATTCATAAAACTATTTTCACTATCGATAACTTCATAATAATATTTATTATACTTTTTACTAAGAATAATTCCTATCATTAATAAAACTATTGTAATAAACATAATAATTAAACATAAATAATAATTATAACAAGCAATTATTATTAAAGTTCCTATAAAAAATATAAAATATAAAAGCATATTAACTAATTCCTTACCAAAGAAATCTTTAAAACTATTAATGTCATTAATTCGAGAAATTATATCCCCAGGATTTTTTAACTGAATATATTTAAAGGGTAATTTAAAATAATGTTTAAGATAACCATAAATTATTTTAGTATTAATATTAAAATTTAAGTAAGCCAAATAATAATTTTTAATATAATCTAAAAAAACTTTTAAAGAAGATAATAAAACATAAAAAGATAACAACAACAAACTATAATTATTAATTAATGATTTTAATATATAAGTACCAACATAACTAGAAAAAACGAATAATACACTTAAAACTATAATTAATATAATAGTTCTTATATTCTCTTTAAATAAAGAATATAAATAATTTATAAAATAATTATTCTTTTTATATTTAACTATATTATTAATTGGGGTAAATTTTAAAATATTGCCAGTAAACATTTTATTAAAATCATCTAGCTTAATCTTAACCATACCTTTAGCTGGATCCATACATAAATAATAATCTCTATGTATTTCATAAACTACTATAAAATGATTATAACCATTTATTTTAGTTTGAATTATACAAGGTAAACATTTATTATTAATTTCACCATTAAAACCATAAACATCAAACCCATACTTTATTCCTGCATTTTTAAGGTTTAAGAACGTTGTTCCACTTTTACTTGTTATCGTATCATACTTTATTACTTCTAAAGGCACAAAGCCTTTAAAATATGAAATAATAGAATATAAAGAACAAGCACCACAATCTGCTTCATCATCTTGTCTTATAATTATCTTATTCATCTTTTTCACCCTTCACTATTTCTTTTAACGAAAAGATAAAAATTTCCTTTAAAAAAAATAAAAATGTGGAAAAGAAAAAGAATCTGTAAAAATAATTACAAATTCTTTCTTTTTGAAAAATCTTTTTTTAACTTATAAAGTCTTTTAACAACCCTATCATTATTAATTAAATATGGATAAGCATATATTAATCTCATCTTAATTTTATTAAGCTTGATATTTTTATTTTTAACATACTCATTCAATATTAATTCCATATGATTAGCAATATCACATATTCTCTTAGCTTCAAAGAAACTAAATATAAAATCAAGTAATATAATTAATAACAATCCTAAACTAATATATTTTAAATATAAAGTATCAACAAAACTAAAAACATATTTTAATAAAGGATTTAAACAATAAATAATAACTAAAGCTAATAATCCATCTAAAATATTCTTATTAATATTAATTCTTCCATTAACATTATATTTATATCCACTATAATCCCAAAATTTACACTTAAAAACCCTTTCAAGTAAATAACTCATATAATATTCAAATAAACTTGAAATAATACACCCAAATACAAAAATAACTAAAGGATCATTATAATATCCGTTTAATAAATAAATTACAATAAGTGAAAATAATCCTCTAACTATAAAATAAGGTCCATGTAAAAAACCAGGATTAACCCATTTTTTAAAAATAATCCTTTGATAAAAGACTTCATATATATATCCTAAAAAAGAATAAATGATTAAAAACATTAAGTAAATATATAACTGTCTCATATTAACCTCATATTAAATATACTATTTTCTCAAGAAATAATCAACTTATAAGAAAAATAAAAAGGAAATGCTTATAAAAAGTTTAATATAAATAATAAGTAAGCCAAATTAGAAAGGATTAAAATGAGATTTAGATATTTCTTAAGAATTATGCTTGATATCCTAAGATGGATTATATAGTAATAAAATAAATCTAATTTAATATAATTTATTAATTGGAGGATATATGATTAATAAACAAAAATTATGGTTTTTAACCTTATTTAGTCTTATTCTAGTATTATCTGTATATTATATTGCGATGCCTGAAGCTTCTCTTTCTTCTTTGATTGAATCTGAAAAAACAAGTAGTGAAAAAACTGAAACTAAAATTGATGCTAATGATTCTTTAGCAACTCTTAGAATTGAAGATGATGAAGCAGTTCTAAAAGAAATGAATGAATTAGAATCAAAATTAATTGATAAAAATTCTAATGCTGAAGAAAAAAGTAATGCTTATGAGAAAATTCAAAATATTAACTATAATAAAGGCAAAGAAGATGCTTTAGAAAAGATTATTTTAGATACCCATAACATTAAGAGTTTCATTAAAATCAAAGATGATCAGATATCAGTTACCCTATCTTCTAAAAAATCATCATATAAAGAAGCTAACAATATTATCAGAACAATACAAAAAGAATTTAAAGAAAAAAAATATATTACTGTTAAATATCAATAATTACTTATTTCCTCACTAAAAAGTTTCTTTTTCATAAAATATCAGTGAAGATACTGAAAGTGAGGTTAAAATGCAAAAAAGTATACTTACTAATAGAGAAAAAGAAATATTTGAACTACTAGTACTTAATAAAAGCACCGATGAAATCAGTAACTATCTAGGTATTAGTCAAAAAACAGTTAGAAATCACATTTCCAATGTAATGCAAAAACTAAATGTTAAGAATCGTTCAATTGCTATATTAGAATTAATTAAATTAGGTGAAATTTCATTATAAGTCGTTTTAAAGCGACTTTTTTTAATTCCATTAGAATATACTTAAATGGAGGTAAAATGTTAAAAAATAAGCTTAAAAAAAGGCTATTTCTAATAATATCAAGCCTATTTATAATATTAATGGTCTGGATTTTTCCAACCAAAGAAAAAGAAAATAAAAAAAATGAAAAAATAACAACCAAACCAGAATCAATTATTTATCTTCTAGATAGTAATAACTATGTAGGAAGAGTCTCAATATATCTAGATGAACAAGAAAAAGAAAAACAAATTAAAGAAATAATAAAATATCTAACAATTAAAAGTGATAAATCAAATTATATTAAAGAAGGATTTAAACCCATAATTCCTCAAAACACCAAATTATTATCAGTAAGTATCGATAAAGACTTAGTTAGACTAAACTTTAGTAAAGAATTCTTTAACGTTAAAGAAGATGATGAAGAAAAACTAATAAGTTCAATCATCTATTCTATTACTAGTATTAAAGACATTAATAAAATATCCATTTATATTGAAGGAAACATTTTAACAAAACTGCCAAACAGTGGAAAATACATAGACCCTATATTAGATCGAACTTATGGTATTAATCATATCTATGATTTTACCAGCATTAAAGGCACCAATAAAACCACTATTTACTATCTTTCCAAATATAATGATTATTATTACTATGTTCCAGTAACCATTGTAAATAATGAAAATAAAGATAAAATTGAAATAATCATCGACGAATTAGCCTCTAAATCAGTTTATCAAACTGGCCTAATAAGCTATTTAAAAGACGTTCAAAAAATGAGCTACGAACAAACTGAAGATACTATCTTAATTAACTTGAACTCAGAAATATTTAATAGATTAAATAATAATCAAATTGAAAACATCGTCTACTCTATAAATTTATCAATTAAAGAAAACTATAAAGTAGATAAAGTAATATATAATATTAATAATTCTTATAAAACCTACTCCATATAAAAAAGGCAACTATTTGCCTTTTTCTAATCTTTCTTTTTAAGAACTAATTGTTTAGTTTTCATATAATCATCTTTTTTAATATCTTTTTCTGTAAATCTCTTTTCCTCAAACTCAATCATTTCAATATCACCATCATCATTAACATACATATCAATAAAATAAGCACCCATCGTATTTTCTAAACCCTGTCTAATCGCAAAATTAGTTTTACTAGTCAAACAAGGAATTAAAAAAGCAATTACATTACGATAAGCCATCATGTGACTTTGATGAAAATGACCACTTCCAATAATATTAGGTTTAGTACCCGGTTCCATTTTATCAATATATTTTTGCATCTTATAAGACAAACTTGAGGAACAACCTCCACCCGGATGAAACATTTCTATTGAAGTTTTCTTACTACCAAGAGGATGATAAATTCCCATATCATCTCCAAGAAAATGCATATCTGGCCTTTTTTCTTCAATCGCTGGTCCTACAAACACTCCACCATTCTTACAATGAGTTTGATCATGAGTACCCGTTATAAAATATGTTTCAATTCCTTCAACTTTTGGATAATAATTAGTTAAATACTCTAACTGCCTAGTTGCACCCAATCTAAACAAAGCATATTGATGTTCTGGTCTATTATGATAATCCCCATCTAAAACATCCCCAAAATGTAAAACCGTATCTATTCCCCTCTCAGCAGCTTCTCTATAAATCTTATTAATTAAATTTAACTGTTGAGCTTCATTACATAAATGGGTATCAGATATCCAAACTTGTCTAATCTTTTTAAGTTCATCAATATTAGGTTTAATAGTCTTATTAGTTTTACCCTTATTCTTCTTTATGACAACCTTATTTTCACTAGATTCATCAATTGAAATATCATATCCACGATGTCTTAACTCCTCAACAATACCGCCAAACTTCAATGGAGATATACCTAATCTCTCACAAATCTTATCAACACTTTCACCATTTCTAATTTGACTAAACATCTTATCTCGATCATCTTTTAAACTTTTTTCAGGTACTTGAACTAAAATATGATCAGAATCCTCTAATTTTTTAAATGTTTTATAATCATCTTTAATCGTCTTATAATAAGGAATATACATTTGACTAGTCCTTTTTAAAGAACCCTTTTTATCTCTATCTAAAGAAACTACCCACGCTCCAATTGTATTATAAACAGGCGTATTAGCATCTTTCATTTCATCAGTTGTTGCTGTAACAGTTGGCACCTGATAACTTCTTACACCCCTTCTTAAAAACGAATCACAAGCTGCAAAGTGACTAGTAACTAAAATATCAGTTTTATCTTCATTTCTTAATGAAGATATTTTTTGTTGTGGTTTATAACTAATTGTATAAGGAACATTACCACTAGAATGTTGTAAATAAAATGAAATACTTCCGCTTCTTCTATCTCCTGTTACAAAAGATACTTTCTTTCTCTTAGGACCTAAATAAATCATATCATCTCTCTTAGCAGCAATTAACTTACCAATATCAACTTTATCAGTACCCTTTAAAAAACTTAAATCATGCTCACCCGTTACAAAATAAGTTGTTATACCTTGAATCCTTGGAAAACAAGCCGCAACATAATCAGCTTGATCATCATAACCATCTTTATGTAATGTCGTATTATAAATACTCTTAGCACCTCTATAAATACCTTCAACAACATCACCAGTTAAAAATACATATTTAACACCCATTTCTTTCGCCTTTAAATACATATCATTTAATATAGTAGTTTGTTGATAAATACTTCCAAATCTTGTATCAGAAATAAGCATTACCTTAATATTTTCTTCATTATCTATAATATTATAAGACAAATCATTTATTAACTCTTCATGTCCAAAATTACGAATTAATGTAACTTGTGTTTTTAAATCATCACCATCATGAGAAGCCGACGTATTTAAAGTAACAATATTATTACCTCTCTTTTTAAGTTCATGAATTAACACAAACATATCTTCTCTACTAATATTATAAGATCTACATAAATCTTCTAAAATACACTCCTGAGCTAAAGTATCAAATTGTAGCATATCAGCATATTCTCTTAAATTAGACTCTGTTATCTCCGTTTTATCGTCTTCACATCTTATAACACTATCTTCACCAATAAACAATTGTCCATCAACTTTAACATCACTTTTTTTAGTCATTATAAACCACCTTCCTACCCTTATTTAAGTATATTATTATAACCTTTAAAAAGCAATAAAAAAATCTAAAAAAAGACCACTAAGGTCTTTACTATTTACTAATTTCTTTTAACATAAATTCATAACTATCACGGCACATATCTTCTAAAGTTTTAGTTGTTTTCCAACCTAATTCTTTCTCTGCTTTAGTCGCATCTGAATAAATAACAGGTAAATCACCTTCACGTCTTTCACCATAAACATAATTAAGTTTAAGATTATTAACTCTTTCAAAAGTAGTAACCATTTCCGTAACAGAAACACCAGTACCAGTACCCAAATTATAAATATATACACCAGCATTATTTTTAATTGCATGATCTATTGCTGCTAAATGTCCTTTTGCTAAATCAACAACATGAATATAATCTCTAATACAAGTACCATCAGGTGTATCATAATGATTTCCAAAAATATACCTAATATAATTATATTTTTATAAATTGTGTATATATAGCATTTATATAAGAATGGTTTAGCATAATCTATTTTCATCATTTCTACTTATTTGTACTTTTTTCCCAAAAATAGTCATCCTAACTATATTGCGACTATTTTTATTAAAACACAACATTCTTATCATTACATTAGCTAACGATTATTTATTCTTTTGTTTATCACTCCTTTCTTTTATATTACAAAAAAATCAAATAAACTCATAAAATCACCACTTTAAATTATCTAATTATATTTTATTTATTAATTTCCTCAATTATTATTTTACCATGTGTTTTTATTTTTATTGGTGATAAGATATTTGCATTCTTTAATTCCTCTATTGTTTTTGGTCTTAATTCAACTAATTTATCTAATTCATCATTTGTAAATACATAATATGCAGGTATATTCATTTCATTAGATCTAGTTTTTCTAAGTTCGATTAATCTTTCTCTTAAATCATCATTTATAGAAGTATTTATATTGTTACAATACTTTTCTTTATAGTATTCATAATAATCTATCTCTTCTTTAGAAGATAAGTTAATATATGATTGAGCCATCTCTTCCATACTTTTTTTAGATTCAAGATATTCATCATTACCTCTATGATTTAAATCATATTCTATTTGTCTAACTAAAGCATCTGCTCTAAGTATTTTATATTTCATTTCTTTTGGAGCTCTACTAGTATTTAATATTGTATCTTGATTTGCTGCTACTACTAAAACTCTTCTATAATGGTCAAAGTTTTTTGAAGCAAAGAACTTCTTTATTGCTGAAGAATTACTTTCCCATATTTTTCTGATTACTTCTCTTTGAGCTTCAACTTGTCTTAAAGGAGAATACATTCCTTTTTTTATCTTTTTACCATTAATAGTAAATTCTCTAATAAAATCTCCTTTATCTGTAACTGTTATATTTCCAACTAGATTTTTGCATTCTACATAATAAGTATATACAGGTGTAATAATAACATAGTCTATTTGTGCAGTTAAATCTTCGTGTTTCACCTTAATATCTCTTAGCACATACATTCCAATATGCGCCTTTTTTAATTGATAAGCAATTTCATTTTCTCCATCTAATCCTTTTTTTACTATATAAAGTTCACATAGTAAATCTTCATTATTTGGATATTCATCATTTAATTTTTTTAAAGCATTATATTTGTCTTGTAAATCACTATTTTCTTTATAAAAAACTGTATCCTTAAATCTAAATGCATCGACTGCTAAATCAATAACATTATCTATTAGTCCCATGTATATCACCTGTCTTTAATTATATCATAAAACAGGCTTATTTTTACTATCTAATCTATATATCTATCATATAGAATCCAATCAGGATTTTTCTTTAGAATATCATCATAGTATTGAACTTGATTTTCTAAAGCAGATAATTGAGCTTCATGTCCTTTTCATTAAATCACCTCTACAAAGAAATTATCATTTTTATATAAATATGTTTAGGTTGCGATCAAAGCAAAAGAAAAAGAAGTATCTCTACTTCTTTATCGCACATTTGACATTAATAATTCATTATGCAAATTGATTTTTCCAGTTGGTTATAATTGACTCCATACTATTTTGCCATTTGTTATAATCATCTATTCGTAATGATGATAAATGTATATTATTTAATAGATTAATTAATTCAATTGCTTTTATATTATTGTCATACATAAAACTAATAATATTTTTATATTGCTCAATCGTTAAAGGTACAATAGGAACCTTAGATCCAACCCAACTTGTTTTGTTTAGTATAAAGAATTGCCACAAAGTTCTTGAATAAATACTATTTGCAACAAATAGTCCTAATACATTTTTATTCTTATTATTTTCAATAAATTTCATAACATGTTCAACAACACTTGAACCTTCATGCTCCCATTGTTGAGCACCACTCATCAAGGAAACTTCTGGAATAAGTATATTATCTTCAATTCTCATTTCCATATCTGGAGTATTTCCTGAACCTGGTGCATAATATCTTGGACTTAAATCTTCTTCAATTGAAAAATTTCTTTTTACTTCTTTAACTCCGTCAAGTGAAACCAATGATTTCCATGTATTATTTTCTAGCCATAATGCTCTATCATCAGTTGAACCATCAATTATTTCATCAAATTTTTCTATAATTTCATCTCTAATTGATTTATCATTATAAAGATATTTTGTATATACTTCTTCATTTAATGAAGTGATAGTTTTAACAATATTCTCTTCCAATATTTTAAGATCAGACATTGAAGTGACAGAATTTAATTTATTCTCAAATGATGATGTGTTTAAAGGTATCGTAATATTATATTTATCACTTATAATTTTTATATTTTTATTAAGTAAAGCAATTTTGCTTCTTACTAACGAAGTTTGTTCATCTTCATTTTCCCATGGTAAAAGAGTACTGTTTAAATTTCCAAACCACTCCATATATTCGTCTTTATCCGATGCAGAAATAGTTACAAAATCATATTTTTCAACAAGCATATTAAATTCATTGATATGTGTTGGAGATACTCTTATTTTCTTTAAATCTCCTCTACCACTTGTTTTGAATATTTCTGTAAATTCTAGAGCTCTACAAAATGCATCACTAGTTGTTAAAAAATATCCTAAATCATCATCATCAGATATATTAAAATGTTTTCTAGCAACTTCTTCAAATATACTTTTACATATACTCTCTTTTTTTACATCTAACTTATCTATTTCATTTCTAAACTCTTTTATAATGGTTAAAAGTTTATCATATTCTGTTTTCGAATCTAAACATAAATATGAAAATGATAATTCATATCTGTAAATAAAATCTAAATCATTTAATAAATGTATTAGTATTTCCATAGGGAATACCGTTTGATTATTTGGAATATCTTTACCATATGTCGTGCTTAAAGATGGATAACTCATCTTTAATAATTGTTTTAAAAAGAATTCACCTTTAACATCACTGGATAAAATTTTATTACCAGCATCTGTAATTTTTATTATTCCATTTTTATCTACATAAGCTAATCCAAAAAATTCAAAAGTTGTTTTATCTTGTCTAGCATTACTTTCTGTCTCAGTTTTATCATATTTTCCACTTAAATAATCATAATATGATATATCTGGGATTGTTTTTGTTTCTTCCTCTTGTTGTAAATAATAATAGTATTTTCTTCTTATTGGATGAATAGGTTTATCTTTAAAAACACTGACTTCACCATTTGTTTCATTCCAATTTTCACCTTCATACTTTTTAAAGAATTTTAACCATTCAATTGTTTTTAAAACACTTCTTGGTTTTGTTCTCCATCCCCAATTAATCATTTACAACACCACCTTAATAATTTGTTATTAATAAATGTTCTACATCTTTGTCATTTCTATTCATAAAACTAACTAAGTACTTTTTATCAAATGACTTAATATTAAATCCACAATCTTTGTATAAATTGTAAATAAATTCTGTATTTTTTATGACTAGCATAAATTTTGCTTTAGTATTCTTCAAATAATTAGCTAATCTAATTTGATCTTCTTTTCCAAAATCATTTTTTGCATATGTAGAAAACTCTGTATCATAAGGTGGGTCCAAAAACATAAAATCGTTTTCTGTTAAAGTAATCTTATCGCAAAACTCTTCGAAATCCAGATTATAAATATCTGTTGTTGATAAATAATTCTTTAATTCTTTTGAAGAAAGATAGTCAATTTTCTTTTGAAAATCTTTTCTGTTATAACTTATACCACCATATGGAACATTAAATTCGCCATTGGAGTTATATCTAAACATTGAAGCATAACAGAAATCTCTTACAAAATAAAATACAGCGCAATAAAATTCATCGCTTAGTTTTAATTTTTTCTTGTTGTTATATAAATATCTAAAATACATATAATATGCACTCTTAAATGCTGTTTCTAAATTATCTTGGATATCTTTTTCAGGCATTTCTCCTCTAGTTTTTTCAATTTTTAACATTCTAGTAATTTTTGATATTAAATTTTTCTTAATTTCTATTATTAAATTATATAAATTAATATCAACTTCATCCCTTAACAACTTATTAAGATCTTTTTTGTGGTTTTCCAAGAATGTATCTACTTCTTGTTCAAGATTTTTCTGATTTTTTTTATACTTCAAATATATATTTATTAATTCTTTAGAATAATCAGTAACTATTTTTTCAATACGTAACCAATTCTTATTTATATCATTTAAGCTGTTTATAAAGTCTTTGTTGCCACTCTTAATCATTTTATATAATAATATCAACTCATTTGATTTATCATTGATTATATTTTTATCACAATCAATATTTAAAAATACTGCTCCACCACCAACAAATGGTTCAACATATCTATCATAGTGTTCTGGAAGATTTTTCATAATTATAGGTAATTCTTTTTCTTTACCTCCAGCCCATTTAATAAAAGTTTTCATATCCCACCTCCTGATGACTTTCTTATACCATTATATCATAAAAAAAATACATTTTTACTATTATATTAAATTTTCGATTTTAAAATTTAACTTCCATTCTAAATACTCATCATCGGATATATCATAGTTTTCTCTCCTTTCTCTCATTTTCTTCCACTCTTGAATTCCATTATAAACATTCATGTTATATGGTTTACCTGAAAAAGAATCCATTTCAATATTAAATTGATAATAAGGAAATTATTCTTCCAACCACATCTGATAATATATTTCATCTATCGGATTAGTAAAATCATATTTTCTAATTGCATCGACACTTACTTCAAATAGTTCTGCTAATTCCTCCAATCTACTTGGACTTGGACTTGTAGTATTGTTTTCATACTCACGAATTGTTTTATTCGGTTCCTTTCCTCCAAATCCAAAATAAGCTGCCACATCTTCTTTAGTCATATGTCTGACTTCTCTAATGTACTCAAGTCTGGCTCCTTGAGACATATTCTTTAAATTAGGTTTAATGTAAAACATTCTATCTACCTCCATTTCAGTTTTACTTTTTTACCAACAAAAAAGTAGCCCTAACATTATTGCTACTTTCCTTCATAAAAATTTATTATTGTGGCATCACACCACCCAACCCATTTTTATTATTTATATAATAATATCATCCTTCCCTTTTATCCTTTTATTCCAACAAAAAAAGACTCATTTGAGTCTTTCTTATTTTACCATTTGGAGTGTGTTCTCACTCTATTTTTGGTGGGACTTGATAGCAGCTTGTATTACAATCAAGTTTGGAACGGTGTAGGAACCGTATATACGGACTAAAATGACTTATTTTAACTTTTTTTGTTCAAATTTATTATATCACTAATCACTCTATTGTATTTTTTGCAATATTTTTTCAATTTCTTGTTTGTCCTAAATTTACTATAGTTACAGTTGCTGTTAGGGCAAAATAGACTTATCTTTTCTTAATCTCTTCTTTAATAAATTTAATAAATTCATCAATTGGCAATGAAATAGTTTCTTCACTACCATATTTTCTATAACTTACTAAATTATTATCTCTTTCATTATCTCCAATTATTAAAGTATATGGATTCTTCATTACATTACTATTCATAATCTTCTTATTGAATCTTTCTTCTGAATCATCATATCCTACTCTAATATCTTCATCAATTAATAATTGTTTTAATTTTTCACAATATTCTCCTTGATATTTAACATTGATTGGGACAATATTTACTTGAACTGGAGAAAGCCATACTGGTAATACACCTTTAAATTGTTCAAGCAATAATACTATAAATCTTTCATAAGAACCTAATACTGCTCTATGAACCATCACAGGATTTTGTTTATCACCATTTTCATCTATATATGATAATCCAAATCTTTTAGGCATAGCAAAATCTAATTGAACTGTTGGGATTTGTACATCTCTACCTAAAGCATCTTTAAACATAAAATCAATCTTAGGTCCATATAAAGCTGCTTCCCCTTCACATCTTTTTGCATTAAAACCTAATTCATTACATACTTCTTCAAGCATTTTTTCACAAATATCCCAATCTTTACTATCTCCAATATATTTTCCTGGATTACTATAATCTCTTACTGATAATGATACCCAGTAATTATTCCAAAGCCCCATTCTAGAATAGAAATCTCTAATCAAGTTACACATATTAATCACTTCTTGTTTAACTTGATCAACTCTACAAAATGAATGTCCATCTTCAACAGTTATAGCATATACTCTTGATAAACTATTTCCTACTGCTCCTTGTAATTCTGCTCTATATTGTTTATCACTTTCCATATATCTAATTGGCAAGTCTTTATAACTTCTTATTTTAGAAGCATATAATTGAGTATGATGCGGACATTGAACTGGCTTTAAAACAAATTTATGTCCTTTTGGTGATTCAACTCTAAATAATTCATCATTAAACTTTTTAGCATGTCCTGAAGTTTCAAATAAAGATATATCAGCAAGTGATGGACAGCTAACTTTTTGAAATCCATACTTTCTACATACCCTTTCGATTTCTTTTTGTAATTCATCTTTAATTATAGTTCCTCTTGGAGTATATAATGGTAATCCTCCACCAACATAATCTGAAAAACAAAATAAATCTAAATCTTGTCCTATCTTTCTATGATCTCTTTCTTTAGCTTCTTCTACGAACTTGTTATACTTTTCTAATTCTTCTTCGCTAGCAAAAGCTTTACCTACAACTCTACTGATCATTTCGTTGTTAGCATTACCTTCAAAATAAACTCCACTAACTCTTAATAATTTTACATAAATACTATTATCTAGTTTTCTAATTTCATTTTCTAATTTTTCAAAATCATTTTCACTAACTTGTTCATCAGATTTGAACTCATAGTAAAATTCATCATCATTATAAGACATATTATCTAATCTTATATTATGATAATTATTATTAATTACTTCTTTAAGTAACTCTACACATTTTTTATTCATATTTATACCTTCTTTCTTATACTGCTTTTGAGAGGGAGCTAATCGTATCATTAATTGTTTCCGTCATATTATCATCTCCTTTAAAACAAAAAGAGAATGGATACCTAAGGAGTCTATAAGACGGTACCATCCTCTTATTTAACTTTATTTTTATAACCGATATTCTCGGGCATTCTCTTTCGAGTGCAACTAATAGGTAGTAATTATTAAACTTGTTATTATCTTACACCAACCGATAACTCTCTTTGAAACTACATTTAATAATCATATCCTATATCATAGTATTTCTAGTAATATTATATCATTAATTTATTATTTTTTATCAATAAATTTAAAAAGTCTATTACTTGATTGTAATAGACTTGCATTTAACAATATAATTTATTTATATTTTTTACTTAAGCAATGCTAAAACAACCAATGTAACTAATTGATTTTAATGTTGTTGTTTTAGTTGTCGTAGTTAATTGATTATTTAACATTTTACTCTCTCCCTTTCAAAAGCAATAAAATTATATCATATATTAATAAAAAAGTCAAAAAAGACTAAGTTTTATCTTAGCCCTTAACGCATTAATTATATAATTTTACTTGATACCATTATGGCACCAAATATAATGATTTGCTCATTATTTTGATTGTTCTTTTGATTTGATTGCAGCTTGTACCACCATCAAGTTAGAGGGGCAACTTTTATTAAATATAATATGATTTAACTTTGATTAACATTACACTATTTTTTATCTGATTTTTTTGTTTTTTTCAAAACAGGTCCTTTTTCTTCTACAATATCGTCTTCTATATCTTCTTCAAGATAAGGTCTTAAATTATCAAGTTGTCTTTCAACTAGTTTTTCTCTATCTCTTTGTTCCTTTATTTTTAATTCTTCATCACTTAATTCTAATATTTCTAATAAACTTTGTGCTATTATAGACAAATCTTTTCTTTCCACTGAAGAATCTATCATTTCAATTTCATCTGGGCTACCACTTTTTACTTTATAACCTTTTTGACTCATTAATAAGTCAGCAACATCATATAGCATTCCATCCATTTTTAATTCTCTATAATTTTGTCCCAAAGAACTTAAAATATCTGCTGGTCTTGGTCTTTTATCATATTTAAGATGATAATCTACACATTCATTTATTTTACTAATTAAATTCCTTATATATGAATAAACATTAGGCAATTCAAAACCATTAAATTTCATGTATCCAATAGATTTCATATGATAATTTAATAAAAAATATTGTTTTAGTTCTTCACCTAAAAATTTAATATATGACAACAATTGAAATTCATATTCGTTTTCGCCATAATTTCTATCATACCAATCTCCGTTAACTCTTGTACATAATGTATGACCATGATTAGTTTCCATTATTTCAATTCTATTAGATAGATCTATTAATTGTTTTAATGTATATTCTTGAAATGGATAATTAAATCCATCTTCATATTCAAAAACACTTGTATAAGTTGAATATTCATAACATTTTTCATTAACAAAAGAAGGAAATGTTTTTATTAATGGATCCCATTCTTCAATACCAAAAACATTATAATTTTTATCCATAAATACATATAATGATTTTGTTGGAGTGTCTAATAGTATAATATCATTATAAATTTGAAATTTTTCCCAATCTAATCCGTACCTTCCACATTGTTGCTTAAATTTAATATCATTTATAATATCATTTTTGGTCATAAAATCCCCCACTTCATACTAATTATTATATCATAAAATATTACTTCTGATGATACAAAACGAAAAAAACATATTTATTTTCCCTTCTTCACTTAATAATTTGGATCAACAGGTACAACATATTGCATAATTTCACTTCCTTTCTTTTTATAAATAACAAAAGAACTAAGACATGGCCTTAATTCTATTTTAAACTATTTTTATTTTTATATTTTATTGCAATATATAAAATCGCATTTTTTTAACGCTAAAATTTTGGCACAAAAAACGCCATTTTTATCAAAAAAAGACCAAGATTTTGAAAATCTCAGTCTAATTTATGTAATTTTATCTATTTTTATAGATTATTATTACTTTTATATTAATTTATTGAATTTTACTCAATCCCTTTATTTATAAAGTTTAAATAGGTACGCAAATGCGGACTATTTGTTCCCTTTTTCGTTTAGGGCAGCTTGCGCAGCAGCTAGCTTAGCAATTGGAACTCTATATGGAGAGCATGAAACATAATTAAGTCCTACTCTATGACAGAATTCAACACTTGATGGTTCTCCACCATGTTCACCACAAATACCAAGTTTAATATCAGGTCTAGTTTCTCTACCTAGTTTAGCAGCCATTGAAACTAATTTACCAACACCATTTTGATCTAACTTAGCAAATGGATCGAATTCATAAATTTTATTTTCATAATATGAAGGTAAGAATTTGCCAGCATCATCTCTAGAGAAACCAAATGTCATTTGTGTTAAATCATTAGTACCAAATGAGAAGAAATCAGCTTCACGAGCAATTTCATCAGCTAAAAGTGCAGCTCTAGGAATCTCAATCATTGTACCAATATGATATTTCATATCACTGCCCATTTCGGCTTTAACTTTTTCCGCAGTTTCAACAACGATATCTTTAACAAACTTTAATTCTTTTACTTCTCCTACTAAAGGAATCATAATTTCTGGAACAATTTCAATACCAAGTTCACGAGAAACATTTATAGCAGCTTCAATTAAAGCTCTAGTCTGCATCTTAGCAATTTCTGGATAAGTAACTGCTAAACGACAACCTCTATGACCCATCATTGGATTAAATTCATGTAATTCACTAATCTTTTGATGTAATCTTTCTGGAGTAACATTCATCTCCTTAGCTAAAGCAATAATATCATTTTCCTCAGTTGGTAAGAACTCATGTAGAGGAGGATCTAAATATCTAACAGTCATAGGTAAACCTTTAAGTTCTCTATACATTTGTTCAAAATCACCTTTTTGGAAAGGAATTAATTCATTTAAAGCTTTTTCTCTTTCTTCAAATGTATCAGCTAAAATCATTCTTCTAATTTTAGGAATTCTTTCTTCTTCAAAAAACATATGCTCAGTTCTACATAAACCAATACCTTCAGCACCAAGTTCAATTGCTTTCTTAGTATCTCTAGGATTATCAGCATTAGTTCTAACTCCTAACTTACGATACTCATCAGCCCAAGCCATAATTCTTCCAAAATCACCACTTACAGAAGCATCAACAGTTTTAATATCACCTTTATATATTTTACCTGTTGATCCATCTAAAGAAATATAATCTCCTTCATGGAAAGTTTCCCCATGTAATGTAAATACTTTAGCATGTTCATCAATTGCAATATCACCACATCCAGAAACACAACAAGTTCCCATACCGCGGGCAACTACTGCCGCATGACTAGTCATACCACCACGAACAGTTAAAACACCTTGAGAAGCAACCATACCTTCAATATCTTCTGGAGTAGTTTCTAATCTAACAAGAATAACTCTTTCACCCTTGCCACCTTTACCTGCTTTTTTAGCATCCTCAGCTGTAAAATAAATCTTACCAGCTGCTGCACCTGGAGATGCTGGAAGAGCTTCACCAATAACTTCACCTTGAGCTAAAGCTTCTTGATCAAACATTGGATGTAATAATTGATCTAAACTCTTAGCGTCAATTCTTAAAACAGCTTCTTCAGGAGTAATCATTCCCTCATCAACTAAATCACAAGCAATCTTAATAGCTGCAGGAGCAGTTCTCTTACCATTTCTAGTTTGTAAGAAATATAATTTACCTTCTTGAATAGTAAATTCCATATCTTGCATGTCTTTATAATGATTTTCTAATCTATGAGCAATTTCAATAAATTCTTTATAACATTCAGGTAAATCCTCAGCAAGTTTTGCAATCGGTTGAGGAGTTCTAACTCCAGCAACAACATCCTCTCCTTGAGCATTAATTAAATACTCACCATAAATAACCTTTTCTCCAGTAGATGGATTTCTTGTAAATGCTACTCCAGTTCCTGAAGTATCTCCCATATTACCAAATACCATAGTTTGAATATTAACAGCAGTACCCCAATCACTAGGAATATCATTCATTCTTCGATAAACATTAGCTCTCGGATTATCCCAAGATCGAAATACAGCCTTAACTGCACCCATTAATTGTTCATTAACATCTTGTGGAAATTCCTCACCATTCATATGGTCACTATAAACTTTTTTAAATCTTTTAACCAATTCTTGCAAATCCTCTGTTGTAAGTTCACTATCAAACTTAATACCTTTTTCATGTTTTAATTCATCAATAATCTTTTCGAAAAAAGATTTATTAACTTCCATAACAACATCAGAATACATTTGAATAAATCTACGATAAGAATCATAAGCAAATCTTGCATTACCAGTTTTCTTGGCAAATCCTTCTACGCTTGCATCATTTAAACCTAAATTTAATATAGTATCCATCATACCTGGCATAGACACTCTAGCACCACTTCTTACAGATACTAATAATGGATTACTTTCATCACCAAATTTCTTACCTTGTTCTTCTTCTAATTTACCTAAAGCTTCAAAAATTTGATTTTTAATTTCATCAGTAATTTTTTTACCAGAATTATAATAATCAGTACAAGCTTCAGTAGTTACTGTAAATCCTTGAGGAATTGGTAACCCTAAATTAGTCATTTCTGCTAAATTAGCTCCTTTACCTCCTAAAAGATTTTTCATTTCTGCATTTCCTTCATTAAATAAATAAACAAACTTTGTCATTATCTTTCATCCTCCCTATTTTCTAATGCAAATGAACTTAAATACAATTGACCATCAATATTCTGAGCTATTATTGTCCCAGTTTTAATAATCAAATTATTAGAATAATTAGTAATTGAACTATCAATTAATTCTTCACTATATCCTAATATATCAACATCAATATAAGTAAAGTCTTCCTTTTCTCTAATATCAGTAACTTTTAAAATATATTGAATGTTATTATCTATCTCATAATAGTAATTATCATCACTATAATAAGGACTTATTTGATTGCTATCTAAATTAATTCTAAATATTCTCATCGCATAATTTTGAATTAAAGTACTATCTATTTTGTCAGTATCTTCTCTATTTTTTAAATAAGAATATATAAATATAAATTTAGTTTCATCATTATCTAGCAAATCAACACCATTATAACTTATTTTACCCTTAATTACATTATTAATTGCTATCAAGAAATCCTTTTCAGATAAATTAGCATTATAACTAATCTTATCATTTTCATTTAATTCATGTTTAGTCGTTGTAGTAATACTTGTTGGCACATCATAATCAGCATGATTAAAAGCAGTCGAAGTATTCATTAAAGCCAAAACAATAATTAATAAAATAACAAATATTACAACTCCAAATACAGCTGCTAAATATTTAGTTTCTCTATCTTCCATAAACTACTCCTTCGCTCTAGGATGAGCATTTAAATAAGCTCTCCTTACTTCCTCATTAGTTAAATGCGTATAAATACCAGTTGTACTTAAACTACTATGTCCAAGTAACTCCTGAACACTTTTAATATCACACCCCTCATTAAGCATCATCGTAGCAAAAGTATGTCTAAAAGTATGGGGAGATACCTTCGAATTAATACAAGCCTTTTTAACAATATTATCTATTATTAATCTAATTCCCCTTGTTGTTAAATTACCACCATTATTATTAATAAATAAATATTGAGACTCTTTACCATTTAATAAAATATTTCTAGATTCATTTATATACTTATCTAAACTATCAGCAGCATAAGAACCATAATAAACAATTCTTTCTTTACTACCTTTTCCCATTACTTTAATTTCTTGATTTAAATAATCAATATCATTAATTTTAATATTAGCAAGTTCACTAACTCTAAGCCCAGTTGCCAGTAACATCTCTAAAATAAGTCTATTTCTAATATCTAAAGGACTATCATCTAAAGTATCAATCATTTTATTAAACTCATCATATTTAAAATAATTAGGTAATCTTTTCTCAGTCTTTAAACTACTAACCATACTAAAAGGATTATTTATTATTTTCTTATTCTTTTCTAAATACTTGTAAAAACTTCTTAAAGTACTAAGCATTCTATTAATAGAAGTACTCTTATATCCACTCTTTTTTAAATAAATAATAAAATCACTAATATTATTATAATTTACTTTCAAATAATTAATCTTATGATCATTTAAATATTCTTCATACTTAAATAAATCTAATTCATAACTAGTTTCCGTAAAGTCAGAATACTTTCTTTCTAATAAAATGTAATCTAAAAATTCATATATAATATCCTTCATACTACCCCACCATATTATTATACTATAAAAAAACTAAAAAAACTCTAATCATTGACTAGAGTTTACACATTTAATACTTCAATTTGTTCAGTTTTTTTATCATCATTTTTAACTTTAACACTATTAGGTTTGTTTTGTTTATTTTTCTTCATTTTAGCACCTACAATAAAGTAAATAATAAGACATACTATAACAGCTCCACCAATCATAAAATAAAGCTTATACTCATCAAAAATATTAGATTTAACAATCGTAATAGAATAAGTATTAGTCTGATTAGTTAAGTCCGTAATAACAATCTTAATCACACTACCATTCTTTAAATTCTCATTACCAATAATCTCATAAGTATAATTACCATTAGTTAACGTAGGCGTAATATCTAAAACTTTAGTATCATTTTCAACCTTTAAAGAATAATTAAAAATCAAACTATCAAAATTAAGATTATAACCACTAATATTTAAAGAACTCAAAGTTCTATCACCTACATTATTAGCAGAACCATCATTCTTTAAAACATTAATCTTATAAATATTATAAGCATTACCTTTAGTTAAAGTAATTATAATAGTATTATTACCACTAGTTAAATTATCATTACCACTAATATCAACCTTAATACCTTCCCCAGCTACTGCTTTAACATCTAACTTAGTAACATCACTATCTACCTTTAAATCATATTCAAAAACATCTTTATTAAATACAAACTCTTGATCCTTAATAGTTAAAGAATTAAGTAAAATAGTTTTATCAACACCACTTTCACCAGACCAACAAGCATAATAAGTTAAATCGCCTGTTAAATTAACAACCCCGGCAGTTCCACTAGTACACTCTTTATTGATGCCCCAACCCTTAAAAGTATATTTATCTCTAGTAGGCATATTAATACTGCTTAAATTGACATCACAAGTTCCCCCAGATGGAGTACAAGAAACTGTTTGTTTATCCAAATTACCACCATTAGCATCTAAAGTTAAAATAAAATTAACCTTTTTAGTTGTTGTAGTCGTTGTTGATGCAGTGGTAGTCGTAGTAGTTTTTTTAGTTGTTGTCGTAGTTTTAGCTTTTAATTTAATAATACTTCTTAAATCATCATTAGAACTAAAATCCTTATCACTACTTAAATATTTAAATTTAATCTTTTTAATTTTAATTTCAAAATTTGCATCACTCTCTATAGTAGGAGTTTTAATAGTCATTAAAGCAATTTTTTCATAAGCATTATTTCCTGGACCAGAAAAAGATAAATTAACTCCATTACCAGTAAATTTAAAATCACTATAAGGTCTTACTTCTACTAAGCTAAGACCTTCTGGAAGAGCTAAAGTTCCCTCAAAAGAATAACAACTACTTGGTGAATATAAAATACAATTTATTTCACTACCAGATTCAGCATTATCAGGTGCACATCTAAGCGCAATAGCCGCATTAACTTTAAAAGGAATCATTACTAATAAAACAAATAAAAACAATTTAATCTTTTTCATTTAACCCATCCTATTCTTTAAACATTTTAACACAGCCCCAATAAAAAAACAATCGCTTTAAAGCAATTGTTAATTAATATTAAATTATTATTTTAATTAATTATTTTATAAAAAAAATTTGTAGAAAAGAACAATTATTTTCTTTATCTATATATATGATAACAAAAAAACAACTTGTTAAAAAGTCGTTTTAAAATTTTACTCGAATAATTCGAGTTTAATATCTTATTGGTAGCGGCGGAGAGATTTGAACTCCCGACCTGCCGGGTATGAACCGGATGCTCTAGCCAACTGAGCTACACCGCCATAAATAAGCTTGCAAAATAATATTATCAAAAAAATACTATTTATGCAAGACTTTTTTTCTATTCTTCAGTGGTTTCTACTATTTCTTTAGTATTTTCACTAGTTACAAATAATACACTACTATCATCAAAAGTAACCATTATACTAAAACCAATTACATAATCATATTTATTATATATTTCAATAATTTCTTTTTTAACAATTTGTTTATCAAATTGATATTCCTTCGCACTTAACTCAGAAACTTGTTTAACAAATTCTTCAGTTTCTGGATCAAGTCCACCAGTAAGTTTTAAAGTATAAGTTTTATTCCAAACATTATCATCTTCTAAAGAAGTTTTAGCTGGAGTTAAATCACTTGCTTTTTGCTTTTCTAAAGTCGTTTCTGTTGATACTGTTAGTTTAACCTTTTTAGTAACACTATTTCCAGCAGCATCACTAATAACTAAATCAATATCATAAGTTCCAGCATTATCATTTAAAGTAATATCATTCTTATTTTTATAAGTAGCTACACAAGGCAAAGATAAATCATTACAAGATTTTAAAAACTCACTTGGATCAAAATTTTCTTTAACTCCAACTGTAATATCAATAGTTTCAACTACTGGTTTAATAGTATCAACTACATAAACTTTGCCTTTTTTAATCTCACCATTTCTACTAACCTTATAAGAATACTCTCCTCTAACATTAGTTTTACCCTCTTCATCAACACTTACATTAGAAACATCTAACTTATAATCATTAATATTTTTAGCACTAATATAACTATCTATATCAGTTGGAAGCTTTTCACCAAGTTCCACAGTTACATCTTTAAGTTTAACTATATTATCTCTAAAATACTTATAGTAAGCAAAAATACCTCCACCTATTAAAGCTGCCACAATAATAATTATAATAGCAATCTTCCAAGGACTTGTATCCTCAATATAAAAATCTTGATCCATTAAATCCACCTCGCAAAATAAATATTTCTTGTATATCCAGTTTCATAAGAATCATAAGCTGTTATAATACCTTCAACTATCATCTTCATTATATTATCAGATTGTCTAACCCTAATGCTAAGCAAACTCCTCTGCATTTCTTTTCTAAAAGAATAATCATCAATATATTTATTAATAACAAAATCTAATTTTTCTACCGTCTTAATATCACTTTGAGATTCAACATCTACATCAAAAATAAAATTCTCATAAATATCAATTAATTTAGCAGAAATACTATCTTCTTCTAAAAATTCAAAATTAATTATTTTATAGAAATTAGGGCAATGTTTTAAAATAATTTTATTTTTCTTCATATCTACACTCTCTATTTCTTATCTCATTATAACACATAACTAAAAAAATGGCACTACTTATAAGTACCATTCTTATTATAATCATAATTAACTTCATTACTTTTATCAATTTTACTAACTAATTCATCTAATTCTTCACTACTTAAATTTTTCATTATTTCATCAGCTTCTTCACTACTAATAGCTAAATCATAAAAATAGTTAATTACTTTTTCATCAAATTGTTTCTTGTTCATGTTTAATCTTCCTACTTTCTTCTTGTTTCTTAATTAACATATGCCTAACTTCTTTTTCTAATTCTTTAGGACTTTTTATCGCACGAATTCCATTATTAATCTTTTGAGGTTTACTTAACAAATCCATAAGTTCTGCAACTGAAATTAAACCACACTTTACATATTTTTGAATAGCACATAAAGCATTAAATTCAGACATCCTCATTGCTAAATTCATATACCTCTTACCTTCATTAGACAACATATTTTGATTAGTAAAAGCATTTGAAGAAGTAATAAATCTAGTTCGATCTAAAGCATCAGAATCTCTTATTATTTGCGTTATCTGTTTAGTTAAATTAATCATTGTATTTAAATTAGTTTTATTTATCTTTAAAGTTTCAACTAAATCAGCATCACTATAATTAACCTTTTCATTAGGTTCATGTCCCTTTTCAATAGCCATTAAAACATCTGGAAATAACTTACCACAAAATGTTTCAAAATCTTGACTAACACCCTTTAAATCATGACAGAAAATTGCCGTATAAATCACTGCTAACTCTACTTTATTAAATACTTTTTTATCTCTTAGTATATGATAAGATTTGATAGCGCCTTTTAACGCATGTTCACTATTACCATCATCAGTTCTACCACAATCATGATATTTGGCTGCTGTAACTGCCATATTAACTAAAGAAATACAATCATCTCTATCTTTAAAAGCTTCTTGTGCCATTAATAAAGAATAAAGCATAACATCATCTATATGATTTTTACCATGAACACCTAAAGAAGAATCATAAGCTCTTTGTCTATCAATATCATCATCAAAAGAAGAAACTAAATCACTATATTCATCTAACACATCTTTTAAATAAATTAAGCCTTTTTGATTCTTTTCAAGATAATCAAAGTCACTAGCTTCAATATTAAAACCAAATTTACGAATTAATTCAAGTTTTTGAGTTGCATTCATTGCTTGAATATTTTGATTTTCTATTATATCAAGAGCATCTTTCCAACTCATATTAATCTTATTTAATTTAGCTAATCTCTTCTTAATTTTTTCTGAAACTTTCTTACAATCAATTCCCAGCTCAAGATCACCTACTGGAATACCTTTTCTTCCTACTTTAGTAGTTGTTTCATCTTTAAGCCATCTACGCATTTCCATTAAGCATTTCTCTGCTTGATTTTTATCTTTAATCCCATCAATAATTGCAAACATTCTCGAAATAATCTTTTTCGCATCACTAGGATTAAATCCATAGCTATTCCAATAACTTCTTGTACCAGCACGATTATTTTCAAATCTTGTTAAAATATCATAAACTAAATTTGGATTTTTAGTATCATAAAACTCATCTAATTTATTATTAATCCACTCTATCTCATAATGCTTTACACCACTTCTAGCAATTACCACAATGGGTACATTAAAATCCTTAGCCGCTTGTAAAGTATTTTTCCATGAATTTAAACTTTGATTAACTGCCGCAACTGAATCAGGAATATCTTCAGCATGAGGCATATCTGGAATAAAATTTTCCGTTAAATAAAGAACATAACTAGGCAATAACTTACCATCCTTATAAAGTCTTTCTAAAGTAATCTCATTATGAGTATGTCTAGTATAATCAATCATCTTTTTTGGAAATAAGAATTTTCTTCTTGTTCTAACCGCTGTATCCATTAAACTACTAGCACTTTTACTAGCAATATCATAAGGAGCCGATAATAAAAGTGATGATTCTGGAACATTTCTAAAACCAAGTACCGCATAATTAGCTCTTGCCGTACCCATCATTTGATTATTAATTAAACTACCACAAAAAGCATGAACACTATTATTAGGTCTAACCCAATCTTCATAATAATTATCTGGTCTATCAAAAGACGAATAAGCTCCTAAAGCCGTAATAAGCATATAAAATTCAGGATTATCTTCATCAAAACCATCATAAACATCTACTCCAACATAATCAGATAATTTATCATATCTATACATCTTTTCGGGATCACTTAACTTTTTATTTAATACCTTAGTAAACATTCTCCTAGTTTGAGCTTCAAAAGAAGCTAAATATGCAATATTAAAATCAATCTTATTATCGGTTAAACTTTCCTGCAAAACAATCTTTTTACGTAATAAATCTAAATTCTTACACTCTATTAAACTCTTTAAAGCTTTTAAAGAACTAATAATCTTTTTATCATCTTCATCAAGTAACCTTGGATCAACATCTAAATCAGATGCAAAAGATTGAACCAAATCCCTAGCTTCATTAATATTCATTCCATAATAACTAATTAAAAAATAATTTAAAAGACCATAAACTGAAGGATAATCATCTTTAATAGTGCTATACATAGATTTTAAATGTTCCTTTAAATCAATTAAATTATCAATAGATTCAATTTTAAAAAATTCTGAATTACCCTTAGCTAAAACAAATATCAAAGAATCAATAACTTTATCTTTATCATCATCACCTAAATTACCATAACCACCCTTAATAATATTAAAAAGTTCATCTTGCCCATTAGCTAGATTATTTAAAACTGTATTTAAAATAACTGAATAATCATAATCATCTCTAACTAACTTTTTATAAATAAGTTTAAATATACTTAAACTTTCATCGTCTAATCTTAAAATAGCATTCTGTAAAGTTGGAAATTTCCCTATAATTCTTAAAGAAGGATAAATTCTATTACCATACTCATCTCTTTCTTCAAAAATATCTAAATATTTAGGATTCATAAGTTCCATATTAATAGAAGTAAAAATATTTAAATTAGTCTTAGTTAAATATTTTATTAAATTAACATAAGCATCTTTATCATAATGTTCATTCATAACCACTTTATCAGCAAAAATTTTATCAAAATTAGAACCATCAAAATTCTTTTCCACTACTGGATAAGGTATTTCTAAATCAAATCTTTTAGTGATTGCCTCAAAATCAATTTTATCAATTATATAATCTGCTAAAGTCATTAAATCTCTATTTCCACTCTTATTTAAAAACTTAACAAATTTCTCATCTTTTTTCCTTTTATAAGTATCTATAATATAAAATAAAGTTTTAGAATCAAATTTATCTTTATTAAGTATGATTCTAACTAGAATATTATAATTAGACATACTTATACTATTAGTAATACATTTAATTATTCCATCATGACCTAAATAAGGAACTGATTCTAATATTAACTGATTAAAATATCCATAATCTTCATCTTGGTAATTCTTACTAAACATCATCAAAATACAAGCACTATAAAGATATTCAGCACTATATTTAAAGAAATCAAGATCAACCTTAAAAAAGTCCATATAACGTTTAATCGTATCAGCATCCCCATCAAACCATACTCTAAACATATAATCTTGAATAATTGAAATATCTTTATTAAAAATATTTTTATAATTATGACTAATTAAATTAAATCTTTCTTCTTCATTTAAATTACTTAAATAATATAAATAATAACTTTTATTTTCTCTATCACTTTGACTCAATATATCATAAAAAATTACATTTAAAAATTCATTCTTTTTATCTTTACTTACATCACTAAAAATAAATCCGAATCTATATAAAATATTATCTTGAAAATAATGATCTTTATAAATTCTTTTTAAAATTGTAAGTCTCTCTTCTGGTTTAAATAACTTCCAAAAAGAGCTAGCTTTTATTCCATAAACAATTTCATAACCGATATCATAATCACGATATATAAGTTCAAAAATACTTTCAAGTTTCAAGTCAGAATGAACTAACTTGTTATAAGTATGTTCTAATTTTCTTGATTCTAAAAATTCTTCTATACTGAACATAATATCAGACTCCTACTATATATAAATTATACCAAAGCCTCAAAAAAAAAGAAATACATTATTGTACTTCTTTACCACAACTACTACAAAATTTACTATCACTATCTAATGGAGCACCACAGTTTTTACAAAACTTATTATTTTCATTATTATTATTTGTACTAGTTTTTGTTTTAATGTTTTCTTTAGCTTTTTCTGCTTGTTTTTCACTTACGGGACCATATTCACTAACTTTTACATTTTTATAAGTTGCATCGCCCATTCCCAAAATTGGGTAAAAAATAAACGGCAATAAAGTAAGTCCAAAAGCAAATCCTACTGGTTCTTTGTCAAATTTTCTTGCAATATTATAATTTACAAAATATGTAGCAACTAAAGCCGCAAGTCCTAATAAACCACCAATAGAAGAGCCACTTAAAAGTGATCCAGCAATTATAATTAAGAAGAACCACCATTTAATATCAGCTATCTCACATAATACCCAAGTATTATAATAAGGAATTAATGCTTCCCAACCATTCTTTCCTGCTTTCTTAAATACTTTCCATTCCCCAACAACTGTAAGAATTAAACCAGCAAAGATAAATAAACATAATGTAAGTATAAATATTACACTAAAGCCAGTTAATAATCCAATAATTTCTGAAGTCGTTGACATCTTAAACACATCCTTTCTATTAAATTATATAATATTAATTAAATTATAACAAGAAAAAAAGTTAGTCTTCTTTTTCACTAACTTTAATAACTTCCTTACCTTTGTAAAAACCACATTTACTGCATGCTCTATGAGGTCTAATTGGTTCACCACAATTTGGACAAGTAACAACGTTTGCTGCTGTCTTCTTTAAATGAGTACGACGCATTCTTTTTTTAGTTTTACTAGTTCTTCTAAAAGGAACTGCCATAGTATCACTCCTTCCATCTAAGTTACTCTTTTGTAACTAATTCCCAACCTTCACCATGAAGGTCTTCACTTTTAACTCCCTCTTTAACAACTCTTACAGGGATTTCCAATACAATATTTTCCCATAAAACATCCAATAAATCAAGAAAAAACTCATCATTTAACTTATTTTGATCGATTTCTTCTTCAATAAGAGTGTTAAAAGGAACAATAACATCATCTAAAGTAATCGCACAAGGAATAATAAGCTCTCCACTTACATTTAAATGAAGTTCAATATTCTCTTCATAATTAACAGTTACATCACCATTAACCTTAACTTTAGATAAAGATCTAACTCCTGCTTTCTTATAATATTCTTCAGGAATTACAACCTCTTCATCAATACTTAATTTATTTAAAGCATATAACTTTCTTAAATCTATTTTCATATTACATCATCTTATTCATTTGTTGCATTAATTGTTTAACTTGTTTACTACTAGGTTTTCTTCCCATTCCACTCATTAAAGTTTCAATCATTTTTTCATTAATAGGTGGATTCTTCTTTAAATATTTTTTCATAACTGCTCTAGCAATAAAGAAACCAATAATAGCCCCAATAACTAAACCAAGTAATACCATTAAAATATCATGTAGCATCTAATTCACTCTCCCTTAAGTAGTATTATACAATCTTTAGCTATCATAAACAACCCTTAAATTCTTTAAATTAGAAAGCCAAAAATAATCTTCTTTTTCAAAATCAACTATAAATAAATAAGGAATATTAACTAAAACAGATAAAAAAGAACTATTAGGAACATTACACTTTAAAATCATAAAACTATTATTAACAATTAACTTACTAACCTCATCAGTATAATAATTATTAAACATATGCGTATTCCCATAACAATTATAACAATCATTATCTTTATATCTATTAAAAATAAATTCATTTAAAGACTTTTTATCAAATCTTTCTGTAAAAGAATAATATTCATTAGATAAAATCCTTAAATTCTCTTTAGTACTAACTTTAATATTCAAATATGCCTTATATAAATTAAATGGCATATCTTTAGTTAAATTATAATATTCTCTATTAACCTTAAAAATATAAAAAGTTCGCATGATTATCACCCGAACTTAATATATAACAATAATTTTAAAAATATTGTCGAATTATCAATTATCTATGTTTTTTAGCTTTTTTAGTAGTTGTAGTAACAATTTCTTCCCAATTAGCTGTTATCTTAGTATCTTTTGTAATACCAGTATCAAATTTATATTCTGCACCATCTACAGTCCAACCTTTAAAAGTATAACCTTCTTTAGTAGGATCTTCTGGTTTACTTACAGTATCATATTTTTTAACTTCTACACTTTCAATTTTAGTACCACCATCAGTATCAAAAGTAACTGTATATTTAGGTGTACTAAAGAATAAAGAATAAATAAAGATGCCAACTAATATAACTGTAACAACTAATAAAATTATATTCTCTTTTTTCATATATCCTCCTCTATTAAATTATAACATAAAATATTAAAAAAAAGTAGCCTTAGTGAAGTTGTCAACGAAAAGTAGACACTAAAAAAATATTTATTTAAAACCTAGTTGGGTTCTATACTCAACTGGGTTTTTATATTGTAATGCAAAACTT
>SFSZ01000014.1 GCA_004563275.1 bacterium | reverse complement strand
TTACAGTTATCTTTTTTATATCCTGTGATATTTGAACTGCCTAACACATGTCCATTTTCAATCGCTTGTCTATGTCCAAATTTTACTCTTGAAGATAACTTTCTTGATTCATCTTGAGCTAAATTAAACATTATATTTAAAATTAATTCAGAATTAGAATCAAATGTATTCAAATTTTGATTTTCAAAAAATACCCCTACTCCAGAATCTTTTAACTCTCTTATATAATGAATACTATCTTCTAGATCACGAGCAAATCTTGATACTTCTTTTGTAATTATTAAATCAAATTTGTTGTGTTTTGCATCATGTATCATTTTTTTAAAACTTGGTCTAACGTCAACTCTAACTCCAGTTTTGCCTTCTTCAATATATCCACCAGAAAATTTCCATTTTGGTTTTGATTTAATATAGTTTTCATAATATTCTAATTGATTATCTAGTGAGTTTAATTGGACATCAGAATCTGTTGAAACTCTTGCATAATAGCATACTCGAAGAGGAAGATTATAAATTTTTTCTCCAAGCATTATTGATTTTAATATTTCATCATAATTCATAATACTACTCCTCTCATAATTAATAAGTGTTTTGTAGTGCTCTAAGATTTTTCAATAATTTATCATTTACTTTTGAAAATGTATTTTCATCTATTACATTTTTTCTATATAAATTAGTGTTAATTATTATTTGTATTTGAAGTTCAAAGATTTTATTATTTATCAATTATCATCACCAATAAATAATATTTATAACTTTAAAATAAAATTACTAAAAAGTGGAGTTACGTTCTTAAAAGTACTACCAGGTTCATAAGTCGCCCATATTGGAGCATTTCTATTAATAGTTTCTAAATCATAATTTTTATAATTATTAGAATCAAAATTAGGTCTTGTACTCATTGCCAATATTTCCCCACTATTAGGATCCATAACTAATCCCCATGCTCCATCTGCATTATATTTAGTCATTACATTATCAAGTTCTCTTTCCATAGCTAACTGAATATTTAAATCAATTGTTAAAGCAATATTATTCCCATTAACAGGTTCATCATATATCTCATTAACACCTAATCTATTACCTTTACCATCACTAAAATATTTAATACCACCATCAGATCCCTTTAAATAAGAATCATACTTAAGTTCAATTCCAGATAATCCTTGATTATCAATTCCAACATAACCTAAAACATGACTTAAAACCGTCTTATATGGATAATATCTTTTACTCTCTTTAAGCAAATAAACCCCATCATAATCTAAATTATTAATCTTTTCTGCTACCTCATAAGAAAGTCTTCTTCCTTCTGGATGAATTCTCTCAATAGAAGTAATCTTATTTAAATGCTTATAAATATTTAAATAATCCACATTTAAAATAGACGCTATATTCTTAGCAACATCTTCTTTATTTTTAATCTGATTTGGAATAACAATCAAACTAGTAGTAGTAATATTATCAGCAAGTATTTCCCCATTTCTATCCGTTATAAGACCCCTATCAGCAAGTATAGGTAGATTTCTATTCCATAAACCATTTGCTAAAGAAGAAAGCTTATTATATTTAAAAACCTGAATATAAAAAACCCTAATAACCATGACAAATAAAATTAACATAACAGCTAAAAAAACATAATACATACGCTTTTGAATACGATAATGAAACATAAAATCACCATTAAATCATATGAAAAAAAACTCAAATAAATGAGTTTTAGTTCATTGAATTTTCTTCATTTTTTAAAGAATCAATATACATTTCAGTTAATATATATCTAAGCATCATTTTACTATGAATACAGAATGGTAAATCAATATCATGTTCAGAGCCAAATAAAGCTTTACTCTGATATGAACAACCTCCACCGCAAATAAATAATGCCGGACAGTTTAAACATTTTTTATAATTAATTGTAATGTTATCATGCCATCTTTTATAATTTGAAGATTCAAAAATATCATTAAATTCTATTTCATTTATATTTCCTATGTCCCTAGGACTACAATTCCATAATGCATGACAAATATCAATATTTCCATCAGGTGAAATACAGATTTGATTACCGCCTTTAGCTCCACAATCCTGATATTTAAATTCATTATTATAAAAAGATAAATACTTGCGGTTTATTCTATCATCATTAATTCCTAAATCAAACAGTTCATTATTTGATTTTATTAAAAATTTTGTTGCTTTACGATAATAATTTTTCCATTCATCAGTCGGTGATGTATAATGCAATATATTATAAGCAATATTTTTAACTCCTAGTGATTTTATCCAAGAAAGAAATTTATTTTGGTTCTTTAATAAATCGTTTGCAATTGTAATTGACAAATTAAATTCTACATTTTTATTTTTTAGCATTTCAATAGATTTATAAACATTATCATACACACTTAATTTTTCACTATAATATATTCTGTTTTGATCAGTTACATTCTTAGGACCATCGATTGAAACGCCAATGCCAACATTATTAGCTTTAAAAAAATCTGCCATTTCTTCAGTTAACAAAGTACCATTAGTAACTAAATTAACCATTATTTCATAATTATTTTCTTTAATATAATTAACACACTTTTTTATAAGATCGAAGCTAATCAAAGGTTCTCCACCATAAAAAATAATTTTACCTTCATGATAATCAATTTCTTTTAGATGGTTATTAAATTTATCTATTGCATTAATCAAAGTTTGTTCATCTATTTTGATAGGGTGATTATTATTTAATTTTCCAATAAAGCAATATTTACACATTAAATTGCAATTATTATTAGGAATAATATACATAAGAACAATCCTATTTTTAATTTCATCATCAGCGACACTTTTCCTTATAAAAGATAAAGCATCTTTATCAGTATTATTGTTATCAACTAAAATACCGTTAGAATAAAGAATATTTAATTCTTCTTCAGAAAATTTATCAAATTGATTTTCTTTATAATTATTATAAGACTATTTATTCAAAAAAATTGGTTTCATCATTAAATTATTAAAAACTGCATAAACCTCTTTAGATATTTTTATATGTTTTGCATACTTACTTTTTTTCATTTCTACACCTACCAAAATAAATCATATTATTTATAGTTATTTTATTAATACAAATATCTTTATTCTTATATTCATCTTTTAAAGGTGACATCATAATTAAATGATTACAATCATCTTCAGTAATATTATAAGTATTATTAACTTCCATCTCACATATAATATCAAAATACTTTAAAAAATTACTCTTTATATCTTCTCTTTTACTATAATCATCAAGTTCTAAAACATTTCTTAATTCGTCTAAATAATGCACACTAGGAGCTATTTTAATAATAACACCATCAGTCTTAAGTACTCTTTTAACTTCATGTCCATTATAAGGAGATAAAAAATCTATAATTATATCAATACATTTATCTTTAATCGTCAAATTATTAATATCACCAACAATACAAATATTATTGTCAATATAATCTGTAGCTAAATTAATTGCATCTTTAGAATAATCAATACTAATTAAATTCCATTTTTTATCAATTCTTTCAAGAATTTTATGAACATGAGTTCCTTCACCAGATCCTAAATCTAAAATATTAATTTTATCTTTAGATAATGAATTAATAAACTCCGCAATCACATCATATATCTTTGCATAATAATTTTTACGAAGAAAACTTCTTCTATTTAAAAATAATTTAGAATTATATATTGGACTATTTTTATAATTAGAAGAAACATTCAAAAATAATGCACCTTTTTTAGATATCGTAAAATTATGATTATTAATACACAAAAGTTCATGGTTATTAATGGTTAATTTTTCATGACACAAAGGACATATTAAAATATCATTATTAGAAATGTTTTCAACACACACATTAAATTTACTTTTCATAATTAGCACCACAAAACTATTATATCAAATAAAAGTATTCTTTAACAAATTATATAAAAAAACATACAATTATGTTAAGGAGGAATGATTTTTATGTTATTAATTAATGTTCAAGAAGCTTCTAAAAACAAAAAATTCAGCAATAACATAATGTCTAATTCAACATGTAATTGTGGTGGCAGTGGACATTGTAACAATTGCGGTTCTGGAGCATGTGTAAGACTAAAAGACAAAAATATCAATCTAGAATCTATTTATAGAGCTAAATAATTAGATCTTTTTTTATGAAAAAAAACTCAAATAAATGAGTTTTAATTTTTACCTAAATAAGTAATAACAATTGCACCACCAGTTGAACTAGGATTTGTCGCAACTAATTTACTTGTCGCAGTACTTGGTAAATTACTGTATGTCACTTTAGATGAAATAAATGATGATCCACCACCTGCACCACCAGGTTGATTTGATGACAATGTACCAGCACCGGCGGATCCAGAACCTCCATAGTAGCCAGCGCCACCGCCACCACCATTTCTATTACCAGCACCACCTAATAGCAATCCACCGGCTGCACCACCACTTGAATTAGCTGTACTAGTTGTTGTACCGCCAAGACCATTACGACCTTCGTTAGCACCATTTAAAGTACCATCAGCTCCATGGAAAACAGTTCCTATACTAATAGTAGTTGTTGTACTTGTTAAAGTACCACCATTACCACCATCTCCTGGTTTACCGGAGGTAAGAGAAGAACCTCCTGCTCCGCCACCGCCAGCTACAATCATTAAAACATTACCAGAATTAATATTTGCTTCATTAATAGAAGTAGTACCAACCGCCAAGGCTGAGTAACCACCACCACCTCCAGCATAGGTAGCTCCACCATTGCCACCACCATTAGCTCCACCTCTAGCAGTACCAGACACAGCTCCATCACGTCCATTACCACCTAGTGTAAAGAAAATATTATCATTATATTCTAAATCAACTATCGCATAAATATATCCTGCTTCACCACGATAACCAGTTAGTTTACTTTCAGCACGATAATACTGACCACCTTTACCACCCCACATCTCAATTAAATACTTTCCTGGGTGATAAACAACATCTTCTTTAGTAGTTGCCACTGTTCTATCAGTATTTGTAAAAGTACCAGTTATCCATGGCATTTCATCTAATGAAACATCAATGGTTGTATCTTTACCATCTAATGTAAATGATCCTGTTTTATCATAATATTCAAACATTGAAACCGTATATTCAATAGTAGTTTCATCAACTGCTGTATAAGATTGAACACCGGTACCTGATGAAACAACCTCTCCATTAACCTTAAGAGTAACTAAAGAATTACTTGGAGTTGGATTAATTGTAAGTTCATAATCCTGTTTATAAGTAAGCTCAATCGTCCGCGTAGTATCTTCAGTCATCGTAATAGTTTCACTTTGTGTATAATAATTATTCTTAGATACAGTATATTTAATAGTTTTATTAGAATCAATTAATTTAGATACATGCCCAGTACCACTCGCAACAACCTGATCTCCTTCCTCAAAAACAATCAGCGCATCTTCTGGAGTAGCTGTTACGGATAAAGTATATTGAGCAATTTTATAAAAACTAAATCTAAAACCAAAATAAACATTTAATGGAATGCCTAAAACATTTTCGATAATATTTTCAGCCAAACCAAGAATTTTTGAAATAATATTATCTCTAAAAGAAATTTTTAACTTCAATACACTCTTATTAGCAGCAGGTATAAGTGTTTCATTAACTACAACATTTTCAAAAGAATAAGTCATATTAGGATTACTAAATCTAATCTGTTCAATATTAGTTATTAAAACATTATTAGAAGATAAATTCGTTACTTCTATATTACACACCATACTTGTTAAAGTAGAGTTTAATCTAATACCACCATTAATTGAATCTTTTGTATATTCTGGATAAAAAAGATTACCAGAAGTATCTGCTAAACCACTTGATGGTTTAAGACATTGTACATCAGTAATACGCACATCTCCTTCAGCTCTTGCAAAAGCTGAACCATCAAATGCTAAAGTAGATGAATTAGCTGCATAACCAACTGATAATAAAGATATACAAGCAATAGCAAATATACTCGCAAAAATAATAAGTTTATTTTTCTTTACACCATTTAATCTATGTTTCATATCCTTCATCAATTATCTCCTATTATCATATTTATTTTACCATAAAATAATAAATAATTAAACATAAAAAAATTGAATATTTCATTCAATTATTTATTATTTTCTAAAACATATCTATACATCATATTATTATCAATAATTGTAAAATAAGATTTATAACCTTTAATAACCTCATTAAACAATATTGGACTACCCAAATTATCATGTATATCAATTAATTCATCGAAAGATTCCACAAATATAACCTTATCATTCATTATAACAGTATCATTATTAATATTTGCTATTATACTATCATAATCTCTAAGTATCTTCTTTAAAGTCTTATCATATAAACTAAATGAATCTAAATACTTTTTAATATTCTTACTTAATTTAACTAATAAGTATAAATCTAAAGATGTTAAAATAACAAACATTCCTAAATTATACCAATTTATATTATTTAAACCTATCTTTTCTAGTAATCTGTCTTGATTCGTAACATTATTACTATTAATAGACACATTTATTGTTTGCTCAGTTAGTGGGATTACTACCGTAGCATGACTATTTAAATTAATATTACCTTTATATTCTGAGTTACCACCACTTGTCTTCATTACAAGTGCAATTGTAACATCACTAGATTTAGCTAAACCATATTCAGTTTTAAATGCTCTAACTAAATTATTAAAATGTTCATAGTCAACATTAACACTTTCAGTAAATCCTAAATTTTTTATTTTTTCCTTTGTTATAGTTCTACTTTCAGATAAAATTTCTTTTTTCTCAAAAAGAGTTTTTGATTTGTTTTTATCATCATATACTCTTGTAATTGCTTCAATATAATAAGTTGTATTATAGTCAATTACATCAGTAGCTTCAAAACTATACTTAAAATTAACACTAATGTTATCTACCAAACTAGCAATATAATTCATGCCAGATGGTAATGTTTTTACTTCATAATAATCATTATCTTTTAAATTTACTTTATAATCAGGTGTAACCTTTTCATCATATGATAAATGGTCAACTTCATTTATGATGAATAATTTAATGAAAAATACTAGTACAAAACAAGAAACCAATATAATTATTGATCCAGTAAAAATCATATTAAAAGTTGGACTAGAAAAATTTTTCTCTATAAAACTAGATTTTTTCTTACTAGTATCTTCCATTTATTACTCCTCATTTCTATTCAAATATTTCTGCTAACCAAATAGTTGGAAGTCCAATATATTTTACTTTATGATTAGTAGTACCAATTATTTCATGTAATTCAATTAAATAATTATCGGGATCATTATTATTATCACCTTTAGTTTGATAAAATATATATCCACCAGACTCTACTTTATTATAAATTCTATGACAAATAATTCTATCTTCTCTATAATAAACTAAAATCTCCCCTATATTTAAATTTTTCTTTTGGTTATCATCAATCTTTTTAACAAGAACAGTATCTCCTCTATAAACATAAGGTTGCATAGATCCTGTCGCAATAACAACCAATTGATATTTAAATAAACCACAAGTAAGACCAACTAAAATAAACAGAAACACAATAACAATAATATTTATAACTAATGTTATTTTATTTTTCTTATAAGCATTTGCTTTAAGAATAATTCTTTTAAAGATATGTTCATTCTTTTTAAAGAAATTATATTCAATAATCAAAAATATAATTGGAATTGATACATTAAGAACAGACCATATATAATTACCAAAGTCCGGAATAATACTAATTATGTATAAAGGTAAAGTAGTTAATAACCTATATAAAATAGTCGCTTTATAACTAGTTTTAATACATAAATAAGTACATAAAACTCCAACACTAATACTAGGTAATATAAATAGTCCAAAATTTTCTAAAATCGATCCAAAATCCTTATAATTAATTGTTCTAAACGTAAATGTAACATCTACAAGCACAAATGCTATAACAGAAAGAATTAACAAAAATGTATTATCCTTAAACTTAGAAATTAACATATAACGTAAAAATTCAGATAAAGCAATAGTTAGAATAATCGGAACAATGTTCTTAACTATTCCAACTATGCTTGTATCATATACATTAAAATTAAATCCTGTAAAGAAACCTATCAAATAAATAAGTAAGTAATATAAAACTACATAAATAACTATTGATAGACATACATCTTTATTATATCTACTTTTATCTTTGGACAATCCAAATAAAAGCCACGCAATTCCTACCATAAAGATAAGAAAAGCTACACTACCATAATCAGTAAATATTTTGGTAAAAAAACTGTTTATAAGAAATAATATGATAATAAAAACTATAAATATTAAAGCTTTTATTTCACTTTTCTTCATAAATAAATCTCTCTAACTAAAATATTATTAAGCTTGAGTATAAGTTAATGTAGATTCGCCAACAGTAACAACAGCATCACCTGATAAAGTTACACTAGAGTCAGCTTTCCAAGAAACAACTAACTTTAAGCCTTTAGTGTTGTTTGATGTATGAGTAAGTACATCATTTGTTCTGATTTCAGTGCCATCAGCATAAGTTAATGCAAATGTTAAATCAGCACATAAAGCATTAGCTTCTTCTGTAGTAGCATTTTTACTACCAGTTCCTGGTGCACAGCTTAAAGATCCAAGAGATACATTTGTTAATTTAGCATTTAACTTACCACCATTTTCAACATTGAAGTTATATTCAACAGAGTCACCAGGTGCAAAGAAATTAACATTGAATCCGCTAATTACAGTAGCTGTAGCAGTTGGAGCTTTTCCAACAGTAGCAAGACCACCTAAAGTAGGTGTAGATGGTGCAGTAAAATGAACATCCCATGATTCAGTTGAAGCTTTAGCAGTAACAGTACCAGATACTTTTAATGTTTCAGTATATGATGCATATGCAACTGTTAAACCAACTACTGCAAGTAATAATGCAGCTATTGCAATAACTTTAAAACCTCTATCTTTCATCTTATCTTTTCCTCCTATCTTTCATTAGTTATTATATCATTAAATAGTAAAAATAATCAACTACTAAAATTATAAAATATAAAAAAAGACAAAAAGCAATCTTTCTGTCCTAAGCTTGAGTATATATAAAATTCGTAACTCCAATTGTAACTAAAACATCATCTGATAAAGATACTGTCGAATCACTTTTCCATGCTAATGTAACCTTTAAAGTCTTAATATTATTACCATCTGTATATCTAACTAAATCACCAACTTTAACTTCACTACCATCAGCATAAGTTATAGTATAAGTTAAATCATTACATAAAGCATTAGCTTCAGCAGCAGTTGCAGTACTGTTTGTTGAAGGTGCACAACTTAAAGTTCCCATTGTAAAAGTTGTCAGTGTAGCATCCAATAATCCCCTATTAGCTACATCGAAAGTATAACTAACTGAATCACCCGGTGCAAAGAAATTAACTTGAAATTTACTAATAACAGTAGAAGTTAAGTCTGGAGCAACCATTTCAGTAGCAATTCCTCCAAGTTCAGCTGCAGATATATTTTCAAATTTAACATTCCATACATTTGAACTAGCTCTTGCTGTAACCGTACCAGATATTTTTAAGTTTTCTGTATAAGTAGCATAACCAATACTAAGTCCTAACACAGCAATTAATAAAGCTGCTATAGTTACAATTTTAAAACTACTATCTTTCATCTTATATCTCCTTCCAGAAAAAAGGCAAAACGCCTATTATAATTCAACATCAATCTCTGCTGTAAAATTCTTACCTTGATCTTGATTTTGTGGTTTATTAGTACCAGCTAAATTAAATGTAATCTTATATTTTTGACTAACCCTTGCTGGAATACTTACATTTCTAACAATGTATGCATCTTTTTTAGGAGTTGGTGTATAACCCAAAGTTCCACCACCATTAGTAGATTCAACCTTAAATTGGAAATTATTGGTAACAAAAGTATTTTTTATAACCTTAAATTTCAATGAATAAATAATTGTATTATTAGATAAATTTTCTACAGTAAACGTCTTATAAGGATTTACCTTGGCTACACCAGGTTGATCATCAGGATATAAATTATCAACATTAACTGTAACTCCATCAACAAAATTAAGCATTAAAGTAGTTGAACCAGAATTAGTATTAGGATCACCAGTTTGTGAAGAAGAACCAGTATTTTTTCCATCATCATCTGGTTTAATACATTGATAGTCACACTTATTATCACCATCAGTATCACACATTACATCACACTTACCATCACCATCAATATCTAAATTTAAATCAGGAATCCCATCATTATCAGTATCAATATCAGTATCAGGCTCACTATCACCATCTAAATCTAAATTAATATCAGGCCATCCATCACCATCAATATCACAATTAATCTTACATTCTCTTTTTTCATCATCACTAGCATCATTAACTAAATTATAATCAGATTTACCATCACCATCTTTATCAATATTAAAGACAGATTTTCTATTACCTTTATAATCTATATTAATATTTGGCTTATCATCATTATTAGTATCAATATTAATATCCGCATAATTATCACCATTAATATCAATATTAATATCTGCAATGCCATCACCATCAATATCTTTATTTAAATCAGCTAAACTAAGATATCTAAAACCAGCATAAGTAGCTGCAACCAAAGCAAAGACAAATAACCAAATTCCAAATATAATTAACCCTAAACCAACTGTTTTCTTTTTAACTACTTCAAATCTTAAATTTAACTTTTCTTTAGATACCTTTAAATTATAAGGAAGGTATACATAATCATCTTTAGGAACTAAAGTAAGCCCAATAACTTTCATTATATGCTTTCTCGTAACCTTAAGATTATCTTGATAAATATCTTCTAAAGTCTTTTTAATCTCTTCATATTGTTCTTTATCAGATTTAATATTAAATTTAGCTAAATCAATAACCTTACCACCAAATCCTGCTATCGGATTAGTCTTCTTATTTTTATCTTTAGCCATTAATATCCCTCCTATCTAAATAATAATAACGCTTTAGCAATTCTAGCATTATGATTATCTATAAATGCATCATAACACTTCTTAGCTTCATTTTTCTGTAATTGTTTATAATTTTCTGCTTTAGTAAGCTCTTCATTTAATTGTTTACGAAGTTCTTTATCATCAACATCAAATCCCTTCGCATAATCATATAATGCTTCAGAAAAATCAATTTTCTCAGGTGGTACCAAAGTACCATCAGTACTAACAATATCATATAAAACACAATAATTTAAGAAATAAGTCATATTAAAATTCTTACTTAAAGAACTACTAGTTAAATCAACATTCTCTTTTTCTTCTCTTACTGGTTTTTCAACTTGATAACTTTCTAAAAACTCCCATAATTGTAAAGCCTTAATAAAGTTTTGTTCTTTTAAAATAACATTAGTCTTTCTAATTGGACTTCTAACTGGTGTTGCATTAGTCATCATCTTCATAAACTTACTAGCCATAAAGTCCTCTAAAACTTCACAAATATGTTTAATTTTCTCTTTTCTTTCTTCAAGCATCTCTTCAGTTAAGCTTTGTCTATCTCTATCACTACTTACTAAATCAAGTTTAATATTAACAGTTCTATTATCAAAACTAGTATTAGCTTCATAATGAACACTTCTCTCTTCTTTATTAGAAGCGCTTTGTTCCTCATAAGTCATTTGTTCCCTAACAAAAGTATAAAGATTTGTAATTAAAGAATAAATAAATCTATTTTCATATAAATCAATAGTTTCTTCTTTAAATACATTAAGTAATTTAATCGGTTTAACCATACCATCTTCATCAACATCTTGAATTAAATTAGTATGTACTGCCAAATGTTTAATAGACTCTTCTGCAACCTTTTTAGTCTTTTCAATTGGAACAATATCTTCTTCAGAAACAATAAAACGTCTTGGATTACGAATAATATTATCCAAATAAGGAATTGATTCATCCAAGACATCAACCCATGAATAATCAATAGTAATCTTATCAACTACCTTTTTAGCATCAATAGTTGCTACAGTATTTTTAGAAAATAATTCAACATCATCTTGAGGAAGATCTTTAACAAGTAAACTTAATTCATTATTCATGAGTTACCATCTTTCTTTCTAAATTATATAGTCTTCTTTAATCTTTCTAAGAAGGCCTTACATTCAACCATTACACCCTCACCAAATGTTTGATCTAAGAACTCAACAAATCCATCAATTTCATTACGAATATATGCCAAATTCAACTGATCAAATTTTCTTAAAATCTTATTAGCAATTAAATAATCAACTGCTACAATCTCTTTACCACCACAAGCAACATAAACTGGAACAAAATCCTTTAATTGCTTAACAATACGATTACCAAAAGCAAGTCTAAAATGATTAATAACATAATCATCCATTAAAGCAATCTTATTTAAAGTATCCTCACTAACAGGATGCTCTTTTTGAGCTTTTGCAAATAAAGATGTAAAATAAGTAGCACTAATATCTAAAGGTTCAGTTGCCGGAGCATCAAATTCAACACCTTTAGTATCAATATTAATAGGCATAGCACGGTCATAAACCTTATCAGTAATCATAAATGTAGAGTCATCATTATTAATAGTACCAATATACCACATATTGGTTGGTAACTTAAATCTACCATCTTCAAGTAATTTAGGGTCAGTATCCCAAGAATTTGGAACCAAATCAATAATCCATTCATCAGTACTAGGTAATTCTAAAATAGATAACATTTCTGCAAAATAATATTCAACACGAGAAATATTCATCTCATCTAATACAGTTACATAAATTTGATTATTATACTTAGCTTCATACATCTTACTTAAAACTTCAGTTTCATTAAAACGTTTAGTAAACTCATTGAAATAACCAAATATTTCAGTACTATCTCTCCAAGAAGGTTGAACACTAGCAATAGTAGATTCATTCTTAATAAAGTATCCAAATGAATAAGCAAGAGATGTTTTACCTGTACCAGAAATACCTTGTAAAATAATTAATCTATTAGAAGCAAAAGCTGAAATAAACAATCTAATTAAGTCAATAGTATAATAAAGACCCATCTTACTAGCAGAATAATTTCTAAATTGTTCACAAATCTGTTCTAAAGTAATAGTTTCATGTAACTCAGGAGCTACATAATTAGCGTACTTTTCATCAATCTTAGTTAACTTAAAGAATCTACTTTCACCCTCTTTAAGCTTATTAACAATATTACCATTCTCATCATATTCAACTTCACCACTATTAGGATCAGTCATTTCTAAATACTTTTGATTTTCACTCTTTAATTTAACAATATCATTATTAAGATTATCAATTTCATCAACTAAAGCTTCTTGATGAGCTAAACTATGACGATATCTAATAAATCTCTTAACCATTCTATAAATTAAAAATGCAAGTAAACCAAATAATATAATCAAACATAATACGGCAAGAATTACTACAAAAACACTAACACCCCTACCTTCAGAATTATATTTATTAACTATATCAAAATAATTTGCAAGATTAAAAATTCTAACAAGAGCATTTCCTATAGCTTTAATAAAATCCCACACACCACCTAAAAGTGGCTTCATAAATTCTAAGAAAAATTCACTATTTACATTCATCTTTTACTCTCCTAACTTTCTAGAACTAACTTTTTATCAGTAACAATACCATCAAATTTTTCAATAATAACATTTACTCCATCTTCAAGTAAACCATCAACAAATCTCTTATTATTTAAGTAAAAATCATTACTTACTAAATAATCTTTAGTTTTAAATTCATCATCAATTGAATCAAACTTAGTATTTTTACTACAATATATATAATAATCTAAATGGTACTTACCAAATAAATTATTACTCTTCTCACTAAGATCATCAAAATTATATAAAATCTTAATTCTCTTATCTAAATAATCATTCTTTAAAAGATTACTTAATACTTTTAAATTACTCTCATTAAGAACAAATTCCCTCTTTAACGGTAAGAAAAACATCTTATTAAACTTTCTAACTGAAAATAATTTCATTAAAGTAACAACAATTAAATCAGTACTCATTAAAGCAAACTTATCATCAATATCCTCATGATTATAAATATAACTTCCTGCTGCCCTATCTAATTTATTGAGACCAGGAACACTATAATTATAAGAAGTTAAATAATATATATTTTCTAAAGAAATATCAATATATTTATTAAACGAAACATTACTAGATAAAAGTTCAAATATTCTTCTTTCTTTTCTTACATTAGTTTTAATAAGTTCAAGAAGAACTTTAGTATTCTTTTTACCATCATCAATCAAATGAATATATTCAATCTTATTAAACTTCTCTAAATAACTTAAAACAATCGTTTTATAATTATTCTTATTAACTTTATAAGGACTAGTCGAAATATCAATGTTATTAGCAATATTCAAAATAACAGCTGCTAAAACAATTTCTTTCTCATAAGCAGTAATTTCAAAAGCTCTCTTATTTTCGATAAAATAATTAATTACACTATAAAGTTCTCTGTCTATATTATATTTAAAGATCTCTTTGTCACTAATAAAACATCTAACTAAACTCTTATATTGAACCTTATCATAGTCAGTCATTCTCTTAAAAAAATCATCAACTATATATTCAATAGAATTATCTAAATCTCTTCTACGATGCCATAATTTATTCTTATCTACACCTAAAATCTTAGACAATAAAATAGAGTATTGATATACCGTCTTTAACTTATAAGAATAATATTCATTAAACATATTAGTATTCACTCGACCTACCTCTATTCTCATATTAAATTATATCAAACCCCATTATTTAATGCAATAAAAAAACTAGCTATTCTGATAAAATAACTAGTCCCAGTTTTTAGAACAATCACGAATTATTTTTAAAATCAAAATCCTTTATTCAAAAACCTTAACCTTAAAAATAAACAGAAGCATTATCAGTACTTATCAGGCGATTGCTTATCCTTAGGAGTATCTTTCTCCATAACACGTGTTACATCTAGCGTAGATAAGATTGCATCTGCAACTTCTTTACTACCAAAACACACCTGAAATTAATCATCACCATTTTATTAATAAGAATATAACTAAATCATCATACCTTAAAATAAAATAATAATATAATTATGCATACCCTAAACTTTAATTAGAATATGCAAGTCATTAATCCAAACAATGTGTTTCCTATTCTAGACAATATTATTATATGAAATAATTCAAAAAAAATCAACCCCAAAATAAAACATCCATTAAAGAATGTTTTATTCATACCACTTATTCTTAATATCAACACTAGTAGATTGAGGCATTGGATCTGGAAGCTCAAGTTTAGCAATTAATGGAAGTTTAAATGATACCCCAAATATCATTGCTGTTCCTGGTGTTAAATTCTTAAGTTTATTTATTGTCTCCATGCTAACATTACTAGATATATTACTTATAATATTTAAATCATTTGGATGAAACATTCTAAATGTAATAAAATTAGAACACTGAGATAAAGCAGTTGTTGATAACTCACTAGGTCTTTGGGTAATTAAGCCTAATATAACTCCATACTTTCTACCCTCTTTAGTAATACGATCAAAAATATTATAACCAATAACATTAATATCATTATCATTTTGAACATATCTATGTGCTTCTTCTAAAATAACATGAATTGGATAACTACCTCTTTCTTTTAAATTAGTTGAGAAGTTAAAGAATATCTTTGTAAAAATCTTAGTTAAAGTTTTCGCAAATCTTTCATCAATATAATTTAAATTCATATTAATAATTTGATAACCATCAAATAAATTCTTAACAAAAGTATCTTTACTTATCTTATGGGTACCAGGATCAAAAAATTTCTTATTATCACTATTTATAATTTGTAATAATCTAGTTAATAATTGATTATACTCATCATAAACTTTTTCACTCTTAAGCATACCTTCACTTATTAAAGCAAAGTCTAAAGCATAATATAAATCATCTAAATCATAAATAACACTTCTATCTATAACCACACTACTAATATCAAACTTTTGAATCTTTTCTAAATAATCAACTACTAACTGAACATTATTCATCTTACCTTGATTATCTATATTTAAACATTGAGTTAAAGTTCTCGTATAACCAGGTTGAACAATTTGTGAATTTAAATTAATTCTAGGTGTATTATATCTAGATAATACCGCTACAATTTGATCTCTTATTTGCGTTGAACTTCTACCACTAGATAAAACATCTAATAAAGCTTTAGCAATGATATTATCTTTATATAACTGCATAGATTGATCTTCGCTTTTAAATATATAAACCAATTGTAAGGCTTTTTCTAATATCGGTAATTGAGTTGGTGATGTCGCATTAAGTAAAAGAGCTAAATCATCTACTTCTAAAAAATAAGCCGGAATATTAATTACATCTCCATCTCCAAATTTTAAGTCAGAAGTAAAATATTTATATCCCATACCTGGTAATTCATTTATTTTAGATAAAGCACTATTATATTCACCATAAACATCAAATAAAACTAAGTGAGCATTAACTGGCATCTTATCATCATTATGATAAAATAAATTTTGTAAAATTCTTGATACACCACAACTCTTACCAGAACCAGTATTACCTAATATAGCAAAATGATTAGAAAAGAAATCATTTAAATTAGCACATACATTAAATCCATCATAAGTTAAAGATTTACCAACATACAAAGTATCAGAAGAACCAATATCTTGACTACCTAAAAACTTTTCTACTTCACTTTTATAAACTATTCTTGGTTTTGAATTAAAGTTAGGTTTTCTTAAAACTCCTGAAGAGAATCGATCATTTTTAATCTCTCCTACTAAAAATACTTTAATCTCATTTTCATTCATTCCTACTATTTCCCCAACTACAGATCGGTCATTTTCTGGAAATACTACATGAAAATTAACATAATTAACTTCTAATTTATGAGTGGCATTTTCTATAATTACATAATTATCATAAATATCTATTATCTTACCAAACATTATTATCACCTATTCTATATAAAAGTTTAACATAAAAAAACAAATAAAAAAAGAGGAAAAACCTCTTAATATCTAAACTAAAACAGCACCAAGAATAATTGCCAGTAATATAAATAAAACTAGAACAATAAAAGCATCATTTATATTATTTCTTTGGCACGGTTTCTTCTTATCATTACACATAATCTAACCTCCTTTATTAAATAACAGCAGCTCCAACTATGATTACTAAAAGAATAAATAATACAAGTATAAATGCAGCACCACTTATACCATTATTATTACAACAAGCGTTCATAATCTCCCTCCTTTTCATATCTCACTTTATTGTACGCAAAAATAGCCAATTGTGTTCTTGTATTTTATAATAATCATTGTTATAATAATGCCTATGGAGGGTAAAATGAAAAAGAAAATTTTAATTGCTTTATTAATTCTTGGCTGTACAGCTGGATGCGGAAAGGTTCCTAAACTATCAAATGGTAAAGAAGCAGTAGTTTCATTTGAAGATACAAAAATTAGTATTAGTGCTGATGATCTATATAATGAAATTAAAGAAAAATATGCTTTAAGTTCTTTAATTGATATGATTGATAATTCAATTCTATTAAAAGAATATCCAAAAAGTGATAGTGATGCTAAAAAATATGCTGATGAACAATTAGAAAGTATCAAAAAATACTATGTTGATGATGATGGTAAATATGATGAAAAATCACTTTTATCTGCTTTAAGTCAATATTATGGAATTAGTTCATTAGATGAATTTAAAGAAATGTTAAAATTAACTTATTATCGTAATAAAGCTGTTGATGATTATGCTAAAAATAGTATAAATGATAAACAAGTTCAAAAATATTATGATGAAGAATATGTTGGTGATATTTCTTGTAAACATATTTTAATTGCTCCTAAAACAACTGATTCAATGTCAGATGCTGAAAAGAAAAAAGCTGAAGAAGCTGCTTTAAAAACTGCTAAAGAAGTAATTAAGAAATTAAATGATGGTGCTAAATTCGATGACTTAGCTAAAGAATACTCTGATGATGATTCAAACAAAGACAAAGGTGGAGATTTAGGATACTTTAATAAAGGAGATATGGTTACTGAATTTGAAACAGCTGCTTATGCTCTTAAATTAAACAAATATACTACTACACCAGTTAAAACTAAATTTGGTTATCATATCATCTTAAAAACAGGTGAAAAAGAAAAAGAAGCTTTAGATAAAGTTAAAGACACTATTATTACTACTCTAGCTGATAAAGCTAAAGAAGACGATAATACAATGCAAATTAATGCTTTAGTTGAATTAAGAAAAAAATATGGTATGAAAATTGAAGATAGTTCATTATCTAAACAATATTCTAATTATATTAGTAATCAAATCTTACAAGCACAATCAAATAAAACATCAAAATAAAAAATCAGCTTACTTAGCTGATTTTTTTGTTGTCTTTTTTTCAGTATTAGTTTTCTTTTTAGGATTACTCTTTTTCTTAGGAGCAGCTTTTTTAGCAGCTTTCTTTCTAGTTTCTTCTTCTATTCTTTTAGATTCTAAAACATTCGCATAATTTTCAAGTAATAATCTCTTAGCATTAGTCATTTTAATTAAGAAAACTATTGAAAATACTAATAATAAACCATCTAAAATACCACTTACAATAGGTTGATGATACATAATATCAAAAACTAATGCTCCAAGACCAAAGATAATACCAAATACACAAATACCAAATATTCTATTAGCTTTAATATAAATTAAATAATTATCTTCATTCTTAAAATTTTCTTTTAATTGTTTCTTGTCTTCTTTAGACATATTCTTATAATAATTCATTTAACACCTCATCAATTTCATTACTATTATACCCTTTTTTATATAATTTGTCTTTAATAAAATATAAAAGTTCCTTATTTTCATACTTTTTAGAATACTTTTTAATATAATTACTTGCTTCTTTAACTAAAATATCTTTATTATTTATCTTAATATTATCTAAATAATCATAAAATATATCTTTAGGATAACCTAAATTAATTAAATAATTAGATATATTTTGTTTTAACATATAATTAGATAACTTATGATTAGCTTTAACTTTCTTATCAACTATCTTAATTGCTTTACTTCTAAAATCTTTATCTTCTAAATAAGGATCAATCTCATTTAAATTAAAACCTAATTCTCTTAAATTAAATTTAATCTTATCAGGTCCATAATTATTAAAATTATAAATATCATTTATATAACTTTTAATATAAATATCATGTTTTAAATATCCATCTTTATTTAATTTACTTATTGTTTTATCTATAACATCTTTATTAAAATCTAACTTAGTTAAATACTTTTCAATTTCTTTTTCACATCTAAGTTTCTTAGATATATACTTTAAACTTAAATAATAAGCATCTAAAGAAGTATTATACTTAGTTATTTCATCTAATAATTTATTATCAATTTTTTTATTAATTAATAAACTATATTTAACAATAACATCATCATATAACTTAACTAAAGAACCATTATCTAGTTCTAGTTCATAAATATTATTTTTTAATTTTTTAAACTTTTTTATTTCCATAAACTAATTATATAAACCTCCCAGAAAAAAAGCAATGAATTATTCATCACTCTTTTCAATTACTTCTTCTTTCTCTACTTTAGGTTGTTCTTTTTTCTTTTTATTATTTTTAACTTCTTTACTTATCGCATTTAATTTCTTCTTATTATTTGCTGAAATAATAACAATTAAAAGTAGTACTAATAATAAAGCTCCAAGACCAACTAAAAGCATCTTATAAAGATTTGAATTATCTAATAAATAATTAATATCTTCTTGATTAAATAAACTTATTGTCTTATTATCTTGATCATAAACATATAAATTTTCTTTACCTGTAGATACATTTCTAGCCTTAATAACATAATCTTTACTTCCTGATTTGATTTGATATGCAACTACCTCTTGACCATTAATTTTTAAAGTAGTCTTATGTAATCCTTTAATACTATCAATATCATTTAAAATATAAACACTAAGTTCATTATTATCTATTTGATTATATAAAGTAACTTTATCATTCTTCTCATCATAAATATAAAAGTTTTCTTCATTCTTAGAATTTCTTAAATAAATTAAAGTTAAATTTAAAGTTTGATTTTGTAAACAAGGAACTTCTTCATTATCAAATTTTAAAGTTGCATTATTAAAATTAACTGGAATAGTTTCTGGTAACTTTCTTAATATGTTATAAGTTTCTTCTCCAAATTTATGTTCAATTGGATCTTTTTCTGGAACAACCGCATTAATAACATACGTCTTAGAAGTACCATTTTCTGCTGTTACAACAACATTTATTTGATTAGTACCCTCTTTTACCTCAACATCACCAATACCACTTAATTTAGCCTTAGAATCACTTAAAGTAGCATTAACCTTAATAGAAGTAGTAGTAGGTTTTAAAGTAACACTATATTCTAAAGTATTCTTATTAAATACTGGTGTAATATCAAAACCTTCAATACTTAAACTCTTTAAATTATTATCACTACTATAATTAACAACAACAACCTCTTTAACCGTTAAAGTTAAATTACCAGCACTAGTTTGAATATAAGCTTCAGTATTCCAATCAGCAATCTTTGGATTATCAATTGTAATCTTAGCACTACCTGTAGCAATAGCTTTAAACTTATAAGAATAAGTCTTACTCTTATAAGTTCCATCACCATACCCCACAATTGAAGTATCACCACTAATTAAAGATAATTTAGATTTATCATAAGATAAACCATATCGCCAAGAACCTAACGTATCAGTACTACTAACAGTTACCTTAACTGTAATCGTATTACCAATCGTCACCTTACTAGAACTTGCACTAGCTTTAATACTACCAGAAGCTGCAAATACATTAAGTGGAAGTAAAAATAAACCTAATAACAACAATATTTTATTTCTCATATATCCTCCTATTGTTCTATCTTACTAACATTTAAAATATGTTTTTGAATTTTTAACAAATCTATAATATCAACATTTCCATCTTTATTAATATCACTTGCATTTAAATAAGCATTCTTTAATTTATTAACCCCAAGTAAATGTTTCTGAATCTTTAATAAATCCAAAATATCAATTACCCCATCACCATTATTATCACCATAAATAACAACTGTATAGTTACTAGTAATATCACTAGTTATCTTAATATTCATTCCTGTATATAAAACCTTATTTTCAGATATTTGTGATACTGCTTTAGGATAAACACTATTAAGTAATTTATTAAATGAATTAGCATCACTACCTAAATCAAAACCACTAATATAACCACCATTGTTACTTATTTGCATCTTTGCAAGTATTTCATCCGGAGTAAGTACAACTTCATCTACTTTATTTACCGTTATCTTATAAGTACTAGTAGTACCAGCTGCTGATGTAACAATAATTTCAAGAACAGTTACATCTTTATTTAAATCAAATTTACCAGTACCTTTAACTGTACTAGTACTAGCTGTTGGACTAGCATTAACCGTTATATTATCAATCTTTTTATCTACATAACAAGTATAATTATAAGCACTAGATGTAAATGATGGATTTAAATTACAACTAGTTACACTAAGATTACTTAAAGATGAATCTTCATTATATTTAATATCTAAAGAAGTTTTATCAGGCATCGTTCCTTTAAACACTGGAACACTAAATGTAAACTTAATATCTAAAGAATTATTCTTAACATAAGCTGAATAAGCAGTATAACTTTCTGAATAAGGAGCTCTTACATTCTGCATATATTGGGTACTATAATAAGTATCACCTGCAAAATCAAACTTTTGTAAATATAAAGTATTTTGTCCATATTTAATATAATCATTAAGTAAACTAGCTCCACCTATAATGGCATTGTAAGGACTATTCCATCCTTTTTTCTTAGCATAAGCTAAACCATTATGAATAACTTCACTAGTAGTTTTACCATTCGCATTTATATTAAAGAAATTATAATAACCAGGATATTCACTATTATCACCACTAGATAATGATGAACCATTTGAACCTTGTTCTTGAATAACTCTACTAATCAAATGAACAGAACTAATTTGATTTTTCTCACCAGCATCTCTAAAAGTTTGGGCATAACTAATATTCACTTTTTCATTATTATCATTATAATAAAAAGCATTACCACTCATAAAGGTTCCATTTAATAAAGATTGTAATAACTCTGTAGTTTGAACACTACTATCAAAGTTTAATACTTCAAACATAAAAATATGACCATCATTTAAAAAGTTTCTTGGATCAACAAAATACTTAACAGTTTGCTTACTAGCAGAATACCATCCACCACCTGCAAACTCAGTCCATTTTCCATTAACATAAGCACCATCTTCAGTATTTCTTAAAGAAGTATTACTACCATTAATTAAATTAGTACTTATATACTTAGTTTCACCAGCAATAACCTCATCCCATGTTGCATTAACTTTATAAGGAACAAATTGCCAATTAGGATGAGATACTTTTAATTTAGCTAACTTTTCAGCATAACTTTTAGGAAACCCTAAAGTTAACATCTGATTAATATCTCCATCTGTAACTTTAAAAGTTTTAGTCTCAACATAAGCCTTACTACTAGTACCCTTAGAAATATAACCAGTATAATAATAACTATTAAATTGTAAACTTATTTTATAAAAACCATTTTCTTCTCCTAAAACTTCAAACATCTCTGGATAAGAAATAGCTATATTACTATTAGTATCACTTTTAACTGCTTCACAAGAACTACTTGCACAAGTCCTAACTGTAACTTTAGAAGTTCCCTTAGTTATTTGACCTCTTATATAAGTAGTATCAGCAAAAACATTAGTACCTAAACATATAGCTAAAACAATTATAAACTTTAAATAATGTTTCATCTAAACCACCTACTTTATGTTTATAACACAATTATATCAAAAAAAGATGCTAAATACTTAAGCACCTTTCATTTTTATACATTTTATATACAATTATAGTTTTTCTATAACTGCTCCATTCTTTTCTAAACATCTAACCAAATCACTATGATCATATTTATCAAAAATAGCTTTAAATTTATCAGGATTCATTGTAAACATATGAGCATGACCCATAAATATTTCTTTGTAATTTTTAATTCCTACACTCTTTAATAATTGATAATCTACTCTAACAATATCCGGAAACATTGTTAATTTCTCAATTACACTCTTAGGTAAAGTGGTACTTAAAGTATTAATATCTTCTTTAGTAAATTCTAAATCTAATAAGTAATCCATTATTTATCACCTCTACCAATATCATTTAAATGTTTAGCTTTAATAATAATATCTGCAATATCCGCTCCTTTAGCATTAGGTCCATAACTATTAATTACTTCCCCTAAATCAATACTATTAATTAAAGGTAAAGTACTAAGAACATAACTAATATTTTGAGTAGTTTGTCCTGCTAATAATAATTTATTAATAATAGTTTCTAATTCATTAGAAGACATTTCAAATATTTTACTAGCTCCATAAATGAAATTTAAACTAATATTATTTCTCTTTAATACATCTAAAACTTTACTAAAACCAATTGGATTAAATATTTGTTTTAAATAATTTTGATCTTCAGCACTAAACTTATCATATTCTATTTTATTAGTAGTAAAGAAATTTCTTACAAAATCATCATTTTCACTACCCTTATCATAAGAATATTTCTTAGTATCATTATTACCAAATACATCAATTGCAGTATCATCTTTAATAGGAGCATTTAATACATCTTCATTTAAAGATGACATTAAATCATCAAAATTACTAGGAACATTAGTAGTAACAGTATTTTCCACTGTACTTTCATTTAATGGTTCTTCAAAAGATGGATTATCAAATACATTATCCTCACTCTTTATTGAAAATAATGCTGTATCATCAGGAATACTTATTTCTTCACTATTACCAAAAATATTTTCATATTCTTTATTTATACTATCATTTAAAGTTTTAAAATCAATCTTTTGAGTTTTATCATGTTCAAATAAAACTGGTTCTGGATCTTCTTTAACTTCAGTAGGAGTATCTAATACTTCTTCTTTAGGCTCTTCTACTTCTTTATTAAATAAAACATCATCTACAATATCATTTTGAACATTCTTAGTTTCTCCATCACTCTTTAAAACTAAAGATTCACCATTATCTTCTGATTCCTCTTCTTCTTCACTCTTGTCAATATTTTCAATTTCATCAAAAACTGGGCTATCTAAATTACTTTCATCAGCAGATTTATAAGGTTTAAAAGAAATAGGTTCTTCCGGAACATAAACTAAAGAATCAGGATTAGCTTCACTATAATCAATAATCTTATTTAATTCTTGTTCATAATAATAAATAACATCATTTAAATTATCTAATCTAGATTTCTTACTTTCTTTATCTTTCTTTAAATTAATAAGTAATTCTTTAATAGTTCTAGCTCTTTCAGTTAATTCAGAAATCTTTTCTCTTTGCTTATCAATCTCTTTTTCTCTAACTGCAATTTTACCATTAATTTCTCTATTACCGGCATCAATAATTGCATTTAAATCTTTATTACTAAACCTCGCATTTAGTTCTTTTAAATCACTCTTTAAAGATTCAATTTCTGATTCAAATAATCTAATACTATCTTTAGCAGCATCTACATTATTTTTATATCCTTTAGCTTCTTCAATCTTATCATCAATCTTTTCTTGAACAACATTTAAAGATTCAGAAACCTCAATTCTTTTTTTAATAAGATCATTAATTATATCTTTTAATTTAGCATTTATCTCTTCAATTAACTCTCTCATGATACTAGCCCACTTTCTATTCTAAAGAGATTATAACAAAAAAAAGAATATTGAGCAACATTAATTATTTAAAATTACACTTTTTATGTTATCATTCTGTATAGGTGATAACATGAAAAAATATAAAAATTACTTAATCGTATTTTTCTTACCAATAATAATATTTTTAATTGGACTTTTATTAAACCAAATCTACCCATTTGGTTCTAAAATCCTTTTATCCTTAGATGGATATAATCAATATCCTGGATTTTTAAATAACTTTATTAAATCATTAACAACCTCAAAATCATTATTTTATTCATTTAATGGTCTACTAGGGTTTAATAGTTATGCTAGTTATGTTTATTATACATTCAATATAACTAATCTAATATATTTATTATTTAAAGGACATGTCATTGAATTCTATACATTTATTATCATTATAAAAACCGGATTAGCATCCCTTTCAATGTATACCCTATTAAATTATTTAAAAAAAGATAAAAATAATATCCTATTTAGTATAACCTATGGACTAATAACCTACTATTTACTTTATTACTTAAATTATATGTGGTTTGATAGTATCATCTTATTACCAATAGTTACTCTAGGTATTGAAAAACTATTTAAAGAAAATAAATATTTAACTTATTTAATATCTTTATCAATCGCCATCATATCTAACTTTTATATTGGTTACATGATTTGTATCTTCTCAGTCACATATTTTATTTATAAACTAATAAATGATAAATGTAATAAAAAAATCATAATAACTTATATCTTATCATCATTAGCAGCTGGACTTATCTCATCATTTGTTCTAATTCCTGCCATTTTAGAACTTCTAAACGGTAAAAGTACCCTCTTCACCAATTATATCGATGATTACTTTAAATTCGATCTAGATGCCTTAAATGTCTTTTATAAGCTAACAATTGGATCATTTTTAAATGGAGATTTAGAATATGGTACTCCAAACATCTATGTAACCATATTTATCTACCTAAATGCCTTTCTATATTTTTTAAACAATAAAATAAAACTAAAAGAAAAAATAACTAATTTAATAATCCTATTATTCTTTCTTTTATCAATGTCCTTTAACTTACTAGATTACTTCTGGCAAATGATGCAAATGCCAATCTGGTATCCTGTAAGATATGCTTTCATCTTTGATTTCTTCCTAATCTTACTAGCATTCAAAAACTATCAAAACTATGAAAAATTATCTCTAAAGAAAATAATCATAGTCCTATTAACCATCATAACTTTAATAGTTATTGGCTTCTTTACCTCAGGTAATTTAAATGATCCAATCAATATAACCCCTAAAATAATCTATTTAGTAATAAGTATCATGTTCTTATTATATTATATATTTATGCAAAACAGTGATTACTTCAAAAAATATTTAATTATCGTATTAATAGTTGAACTAATCGCTAACACCTTTGTAACAATCAAAAACGCTGGTAATACTAACATCAAAGAAGACTTTAAAATAAACTATCAAAACAACACTGAAATATTAAATAAAATAAATGATCAAGATAACTTCTATAAAATAACTTTTGATGATAAAACCATCAAAAATAATGGCCTATTAATAGATTATAACGATATAAATTTATTTAGTTCCCTAAGAAATCAAAAAGTATACACCATGATAAATAAAGTATTTGGTATGCTAACAATCGATGACTGTAATACTAATTACTATTATAATAATCCCCTAGTTAACTCCCTATTTAATATAAAATATTATATAACAAAAGATAATATAGACTACTATAAATTAATAGATAACTCTAATGGTTATAACATCTATCAAAATAATGATGTCACTTCAATCGGATTCACTACCACCAAAGAAATCTTAAATTTAAAAATAACAGATAATTACATAACTAACATAAACAACCTAGTTAAAACTATAAATCAAGATGATAAAGACATCATCAAAGAATACTTTCCATATGACAAAAATACATCATGTACCAAAGATGTATGTTTAACCAATAATCCACCAGCTTTAATCAAATTTAAATTTAAAGCAACATCAAAATCATTTGTCTACATTCAAAATAATTACCCAACCGGAAAAGATAAAACAAACTACACCATCAAAGTAAATGATAAAGAAATTGGATCATCAAATAAACATCCATATCTAATAAATAAAAATGATACCGTTGAAATAATTGCAAACCCAACCAACAACGATTTTAAAGATTATGACTATCATATCTATGAAGTAAATTATGACACATATCAAACATTCATAAAAAATATTAATAAAAATAAACTAGAAATAACCAATTATAAAAACGATTCATATTTTGAAACAACAATAGATGTTAAAGAAGATACCCTATTATTTACCACCATCGCTAGTGATAAAGGATGGAAAGTCTACGTAGATAATAAAGAAACCAAAATAGACCAAATATACGACGGATTAATTGGATTAAACCTAACCCAAGGAAAACATCAAATAACCTTCAAATACACCGTACCAGGCTTAAAAATAGGTTCAATCATAACATTAACAACAATCCTAACTGTAACCTTAATAACATATAAAAAGAAATCTAAAAAATAGATTTCTTTTACTTTTCTTTAATCTAATTTATTACAAATGGACTAGATGCTGTACCATTACCACCAGATATCGTTGTTGCAGATTTAAGAGAAACAACGGGACGAAGCGCGCGAGAGTTGTCAACGTAATCGCCACTCAAGACACCAAAATAATAAGAGCTCCAGAAGCTAGCTGCTTCGGCATTGAAACCAATCGGCGAAAGAGTCCAATAATCGTCGTTTGCATTACTTCTTAAATAAGATGTTAATGAGTTTTCATCATAATTATTATTTATATCTGATGATGGTGTTGCCATACCAGCTAATACCATCTCATCTACTGTTAATAATCCAATTTTATAATCAAGGTTACCATTTCCATTTACTGTATCATCAACTGTAAATTTAGATAACTTTCCTCCATCATTGTCTTTTGGGCATATTAAACTAGGCCCAGTTCCATTAGTATAATTTTCTTCACCTCTATGTTCAAACCCCATATTTCTTATTGTAGAACCATATGCAGTTACTTCTTTTTGATAACCTAAACCAGGAAATGGTATAGATTCTTTATTAAGTACTCCATCGGCTAATTCAAAAATATTCATAGTAACATTTTTTACAGTACTTTTATCATTACACCATATCGTATCAGCAAGCTTATCTGTATATGCTGTTAATTTTGCTTTATACCATGTTTCTAAGTTTTGTAAGATTGTACTTTTATTTGTGTTTGCATGTGTTGCTGCATATGTAGTTGAATTAGGCGTTCCATACATAAATCCTATATATGCATTATCATCATTATTTTCATTAAATTTAGTTGTATATGTTGTACCACTATATCTTGCAAAGGCTAAATATTTACCCGTATTTGTACAACTGGCTGATGAATAATCATA
>SFSZ01000003.1 GCA_004563275.1 bacterium | reverse complement strand
GTAAGAATAACAGGTGATGGCTCAATAAAGCTTGCTTTATATGATTATTCATCAGCCAGTTGTACAAATACAGGTAATGATTTAGCCTTTGCAAGATATAATGGTGATACATATACAACTAAATTTAATGAAAATAATGATGATAATGCATATATAGGATTTATGTATGGAACACCAAATTCAACTACATATGCAGCAACCCATGCAAACATAAATAAAAGTACAATCTTACAAAACTTAGAAACATGGTATAAAGCAAAACTAACATCATATACAGATAAGCTAGCTGATACAATATGGTGTAATGACAAAAGTACTGTAAAAAATGTTACTGCGAATATGTTTCAACCAGAAAATGGAGTACTTAATAAATTTTTTATGGTTTATAACGGTTTAGGTTATCAAAAAGAAAATACTGCATATGGCTCTTTAATAAGAATTATTGGCTTTGATCAAGGACCAAATGTTTATACTTATGGAACTGGTCCTAGTTTAGTCCAAAAGACAATGATGGAGGAAAGTTATCTAAGTTTACTGTAGATGATACAGTAAATGGAAATGGTAACCTTGATTATAAAATCGGATTATTAACAGCAGATGAGATGGTATTAGCTGGTATGGCAACATATCCTGTGTATACCAATAATAATTATGACCAAAACTCAGTTACATCTTATTTAAGAAGTAATGCTACAATTGATTGGTACTGGACTCTTTCGCCGGTTGATTTCCGTGACGTTGATGCGCGCGTCTGGCGCTCTGATGGTGCTGGTTACTTGGTTGGCGACGGCGTTGACCCCTTTGGCGCGCTTCGTCCCGTAGTTTCTCTTAAATCTGCAACAACGATATCTGGTGGTAATGGAACAGCATCTAATCCATTTGTTATAAATTAATCATAGCTTAGGCTATGATTTTTTTAACTTTTTTATAATTTAATGTTACTGTTATAATTATTGATATAATTTCGGATATTAATAGTGGGTAGATACCTATTTTTAGGAATGATAAGAGGATAAGTGATGTTAGTTTTATTATTATGGAGATAGTTGTTGTTTCCATGATGTATTTTGTTTCGTTATAAGCTTGTAGGATACTTGATAGAGGTGCTTCAAAGTAAAATATTATAAAGAATGGTGCTAGGAATTTGATATATGTTATACCTTCTTGAGTGTTAAATAAGATTTTTAGGATTAATTTTGAGGATAATAACATAGTTATGTTGGCAATTAATCCATATATTAGGGTTAGGATCATGATTTTTTTAAATATTCTTTTGACTTTTGGTTTGTTTTTTATGTTTTTAGATATTTCTGGAAGTAAGGAAGTACTTAATGCACCTAATAGGAATGTTGGTACGATTAGAAGTCCAATAACGTAAGTGTTATAGATGGCATATTCTTTGATGATATATGATGCTTGATAGCCGTTTATGATTAAGATATTTGTTAGGATTATTGGTTCTAGGAAGTACCCGATATTACCAATGATTCTTGAACCGGTTGATGGTAAACCGATTGATAGGACGTCTTTGATGGTTCCAAGGTCTGGTTTGATGTCTTCTTTTTTGATGGTGAAGTTTTTGGGTAGATATAGTAAGAATATGATGATTGAGAAGGTTTCGGATATGATGCTTATTAGGATATATCCGATAACGGCAATTAGGGTGCCATATTTCATTAATTTTGGTAAGATTAGTAGAACTACTAGTAGTTTAAATAGTTGTTCTAGAATGTTTGATACGGAGTGGGGCATCATTTGTTGTTTGCCAAAGAAGTATCCTCTTATGATACTTGATAGGGATATAAATGGAAGGACTAGTGACAGGGCTATTAATGGGTAGTATGTATCTTTATTATGTAATAAATTGACAGCTAGATATTTGGCTGAAAGAAGCATTGTAGCAATTAAAATGATGTTTAGGATTATTGATACAGGGATGATGGAAAACATGATGTTTTTGCCTCTTTTTTCACCTTTAGCAACTATATTTGATATGGCGATAGGAAAACCTAGTTGGGTAATTGTTATTAATAAACTATATGTTGGCATAATTAATGAGTAAATATTTATTCCATCTTTAATAGTTCGTGTAAAGTATATTTTAATGATAAATGCTAATAATTTGGTTATAATACCGCCTATTATGAGGATTATAGTACTTTTGATAAATTTATTTTTCATTGGTTCTCCTTGGAAAATTATATAAAATGGTATATAATAATATATGATGTTAGCGTTGTAGATATTTAAGGAGAGTTTTATTTATGGATGAATTTAGATTTAAATCTTTAGGAGAACTTTATAAAAAATTATTACCAGCTTTAAATACTAAAGTTGCTGATTTAAAAAGAGCTAATATTAAATATATTAAAGAAATTGACGTATGGAATTATTTAAAAGATAATTATTGGAAAAATAGAACTGATTTAACTTTAGGAGAGATGGTTAATGATATTTTAAGTACTCCTAATTTTAAGTTAGAAGAGTATGTTACTAGAGATAGTAGAAATAATAAATCTTCTAGTGATAATCTTTTATAGGAGGCATGATGAATGAAATTTGAAGATTTAATTGAAATATTAAGAGAAAATGAACTTAAGGCTAATGATTTAGATATTATTACAAGAGCTTATAATAAAGCTAAGAATTTTAGTGATGATATGCATTATTTAAGGGTAGCTGGGATTGTTGCTGAACTTAATGCCGATACTAATATGATTGTTTCTGCTTTACTTCATGATGCGGTTATGGATGGAGATTTATCTTTAGATGAAGTTAGAGAAGAGTTTGGAGATAATATTGCTGATTTAATTGATAATTTAGTGAAGTTAAGAAGAATTAAACTTAATGATTATAATGAATCTTCTAGTATTTATTTAAGAAAAGTATTAGTAGGCATTAGTGAAGATGTTAGAGTTTTAATTATTAAGTTAGCAGATAGATTAGATGAGATGCGTAATGCGGAAGGTATGAGTGAGGAAGATAAGAAACAAATTGCGAATGAAACAATGAATGTTTTAATTCCAATTGCTCATAGACTTGGTATTAATAGTATTAAGAGTGAACTTGAAAATTTATGTTTATTATTTACTAAACCAGATGTTTATAATGATATTTTAGAAAAGTTAGATGGTACGAGAGAAGAACTTGCTGATTCTTTAGATGAGATGCAAAATAGTATTATGGAAATTCTTACTGAACATGGAATTAACTTTAAGATTAAGTCAAGAGTTAAGAGTGTTTATAGTATTTATAATAAGCTTACTACGGGTAAGAAGTGGAGCGATATTTATGATATTTTAGCAATGAGATTAATTCTTCCAACTAAAGATGATTGCTATTTAGCGGTTGGATTAATTCATGCAAAATATAGACCTATTCCAAAGAGATTTAAGGATTATATTGCGATGCCTAAGGAAAATATGTATCAAAGTTTACATACTTCAGTATTTGGTGTAGATGGACATATATTTGAAATTCAACTTAGAACTAAAGAGATGGATGAAATTGCGGAACATGGTATTGCATCACATTGGTCTTATAAAGAACATGGAACTAAAGTTGCTCAAAATTTAATGGAACAAAAGTTAGCAATATTTAGAAGTACAATTGATTTAGCTAAAAGTGAAACTAATGATGAATTATTTGTTAAAAGTATGGAAAGTGAACTTTTATCTAAGTTAATTTATGTATTTACGCCTAAGGGAGATGTAATGGAGTTACCATTAGGAGCTACTCCAGTTGATTTTGCATACCGCATTCATAGTGATATTGGAGATCATATGGTTAGTGCAATTGTTAATGATAATATAGTTCCTTTAAATTATGAATTGCAAGATGGAGATATTATTAAGATTAATACTAATAAGGCTAGTAAACCTAATTTAGATTGGTTAGATTTTGTTAAGACTCCACAAGCTAAGAGTAAAATTAAATCTTATTTTAGTAAAAAAGATCGTGAAGATTATATTGAACAAGGTAAGATGCTTTTAGAAAAAGAAGTTAAGAAACAACATTTAAATTATAATGAACTATTTACTCCTGATAAGATAAATAAGATTCTTAATGATTTAAAATTAAAAGAAGAAGATGATTTATATTTAAGTATTGGTTCTTTAAGATATACTGCTTATTATATTATTAGTTTAGTTAATGAAGATAAGAGAGATATTCAAGATATTATGCTTGATAGGGTTAATAGACGTAATAATATTAAGGATAATTATAAGAATGATGTTATTGTAGCTGGTACTGATAATATTTTAGCTAGTTTAGCTAAGTGTTGTAATCCAATTCCTGGTGATAAGATTATTGGTTATATTACTAAGGGTGAAGGTGTTAGTGTTCATAAAATTGATTGTCCTAATGTTAAGGGTTTAACTACTAGATTGATTGATGTTAAGTGGAATAATGCTAAGGATAAGTTATTTGTAGCTAATTTAGTTATTAAGACTAATAGTAGTCAGAATCATATTTTAGATATTGTTACGAAAGCAAGTACTAGAAATGTTTCTTTAAATGGAATTAATGAAGTTAATATGGGTGAATATATTGATTATCATATTAGTGTTAAGGTTGAAAGTGTTAATGAACTTGGTTTGTTTATTGATGAACTTAAGACTTTAAGTTATGTTATGGAGATTATTAGATGAGAGTAGTAGTACAAAGATGCAAGTATGGATCTGTAAGTGTTGATGGTAAGATTATTAATGAAATTGATAATGGGATGGTTTTATTAGTTGGTTTTAATGTTAATGATACTTTAGATGATTTAGAGTATATTCGTAGAAAAGTTGTTAATTTAAGAATATATGATGATGAAAATGGGGTTATGAATAAGAGTATTATTGATACTAAGGGTAAGATTTTATCTATTAGTCAGTTTACTTTACAAGCAATGACTAAAGATGGCAATAGGCCTAGTTATATTAATGCCATGAAGGGTGAAGAAGCTATTAAGCTTTATGAGAAGTTTAATGCAATGCTTAATGAAAGTGTTACTACTTTACCGGGAGTATTTGGAGCTGATATGCTTATTAATATTCATAATGATGGACCAATTACAATTATTATTGATTCTAAAGAAAGATAAAGAGCAATGTTATTTGACATTGCTCTTTTGGATTCCAAACATTGATCCGATTGTTGAGGATAAGATTAGAATTAGATAATAGATTATTCTAGTTATGATACTTGTTTTAGTTAAAAATAAGCTTAGGATAAAGAATATTATGGTTACGATTAAGCCAAATATTAATCCATTTAGGTATCCTTTTGAGGTACTGGTTTTTCCTAAAATATATCCGGATATGAACATAATTATTAGATATATGATTAATATTACTATTGTATTAGTTTTTAATCCTATGAGGTTTAAAATGCTTAAAATAAAGGGTAATATTATTAATAATGTTATAGGATATATTAATGTTTTAAGATATTTTATTATATTATTCAAAATAACCACCTACTTAAATATATGTGGTTATTATTTTATTATGCAATTATTTGCAGCTTTACTATAGGTTCTAAGAAGATTTGATGCTCCTAGTTTAGTACCACCAAAATATCTTACTACTAAGAGGATATGATTATTTAGATTATTTCTTTCTAAAATGGTTAAGAAACTATTACCAATACCACCTGGTTCTTTGTCGTCCGATTTACCAGCAGTATTTATTAATTTATAAGCATAAGGGATATGGCGATAACCTTTATGTTCTTTTTTTAAGGTATTTAGGATTTCTTCAATGTCTTCTTTGGTATTTATTTCATAAAGATAACCATAGAATTTAGATTTTTTAATTTCAATTAAAGATTCATTTATTAATTTCATAATATCACGTAAAGAGTATATTATATTGTGAGGTTTTTGTCAAAAGATTAAGTATAATTGTGATTAGAGATGATAGCTTATGTAAGAAAAGAAGATTAAACTCATTAAGGTGAGTTTTTTCTTTTTAATTAAGTAAAAATGTGTCATAATAAGGATGTGATGTTTATGTTTAAAGATGAACTTAAATTAGTACCTAATAAACCTGGTTCTTATCAGATGTATGATAAGAATGATGTAGTTATTTATGTTGGTAAAGCGAAAAACTTAAAGAAAAGATTAAGTTCTTATTTTCGTGGTAAACATTATGGTAAGACAGCAAAAATGATTAGTAATATTGCTTACTTTAAATATATAGTTACTAATACCGAGTTAGAGTCTTTTATATTAGAGATTAATTTAATTAAAAAATATGATCCTAAATATAATATTTTACTTAAGGATGATAAGAGTTATCCTTATATTGAATATTCTAGAAAGCCTTATCCATCTTTAAAGGTAGTTAGATATTTAAAGGTTAAGAAACATAAAGATAAGTTATTATTTGGCCCTTATGTTAATGCTTATGCTGCTAGAAGGATTGTTAATTTAATTAATAGATTATATCCTTTAAAGAAATGTGAAGGAATGCCTAAAGAAGTATGTTTGTATTATCATATTCATGAATGTTTAGGTTATTGCACTAAAAATGTTTCTTTAGATAGAATTGAAGCTATGGAGCAAGAGATATTATCTTTTTTAAGAGGTAATGAAGATGTTATTAAGAATAAACTTAAAGAGAAAATTGAGTATTATAGTGAAAATTTAAATTATGAACTAGCTTTAGAACTTAAAAAAGAACTTGATTATATGTCAATAGTTTTAGAGAAACAAAAGGTTGAACTTAATCCAGGTGAGAATTTAGATGTTATTAATTATGCTTTTATAAATGGGTTTATTGCGATTGAATTTTTATTTGTTAGAAATGGTAAGTTAGTTGGTAATTATACGGAGATTGAACCGGTTACTGATGAATATTTAGATGAGATTGAATATTATATTGCTTTATTTTATCAAAAGAAAGAAATTCCAAGAGAGATTATTATTGCTGATGAATTAAATGAAGATAATTTATCTAAAGTTATTGAGACTAATTTTGTTAAGGTTAGTAAGGGTCAGAAAAGAAAATTACTTTTAATGGCTAAAGAAAATGCTACTATTAATTTAAACAATAATTTTAAGAGAATTGAACAAAAACAAGAAAAATCTAGTGGAGCTAATGATGAACTTGCCGAACTTTTAGGTATTGGTATTAAAAGAATTGATGTTTTTGATAACTCGAATTTATTTGGTTCTTTTGCGGTATCGGGGATGATTGTCTATGAAGATGGCTTGCCTTCTAAGAGTAAATATCGTAAGTATAAAGTTATGGTCGATAAGAATGATGATTATAATACGATGAAAGAAGTTATTTATAGAAGATATTATCGAGCTTTAATTGAGAAGGATTTACCAGATTTAATTTTAGTTGATGGTGGTATTAATCAGATAAGAGCGGCTAAGGATGTTCTTAATTCTTTAAATTTAGGAATTAAGGTATGTGGTTTAGTTAAAAACGATAAGCATAGAACTAATGATTTATTAGATGGGGATACTTTAGAGATTTATGATATAGATCGAACTAGTAATTTATTTCATTATTTAACGAGGATGCAAGATGAAGTTCATAGATATACGATTAATTATCATAGACAAATTAGAAGTAAGGGATCTATTAGTAGTATTTTAGATAATATTCCAGGTATTGGAAATAAGAGAAGTAAAGATTTAATTAAAAGATTTGGTAGTGTTAAAAGGATGAAGGAAGCTTCTTTAGGAGAGTTATGTGAAATTATTCCTGAAGATATAGCTAAGTTATTAATTAATTATTTAGAAAATTATGATAAACAGTAGTTTTCTTTTTGGAGGGTTTATGTACGATTTTTCAATGAATGATTTTCAAAAGAAACTTTTTATTGTTTTTTATGAGGAAAATGGGGATTTTTTAGCGGTTTATTATGCTGATGGTAATATTGAACATTATGAAAATACGGAAGCTAATAAAGAAAGACTTAATTTAAGAATGAAAAAACAGGTTGAAGATGCTAAAGATTTTTATGAAGAGATTGATAAGATGTGTATGGATTATAAATTTATGAGTATGAGGGATTCTTTTTTCTTTTATTTAACATTTTTTACATCTTTAGGTATCTCTTCTGAGAATTTGAGTGCATCTGCTTTAATATTTATCTTTTCACTTATTATTGCGTTAAAAAAGCTTGATAGTAAAGAAAAATATCAATCTTTATATGAACTTAGATATGATTATTTAAAACATGAATATTTTTTAGAGTTTGAAGATACTTTTAAGGCAATGGATTATAGTGATTTAAGATTATATGATGGTGTTAGTGATGATACTTTAATGTTTATAATGCAGTCAGATTCTGATAAACCATTGGATATTAATACAATAGATACATTATCTTTTGAAGATTTAATTAGAATGGTAGATAATTATAATGCGATTGTATTAGATGCTAAAAATAAAAGTTTAAAGATCGAGTTTAAGAATAAAGAAGATAAGTAATTTTGATGAAAGATTAGAAAGTGAACAAGTATTTATTGAAGGATTACTTAACTATAAATATAGTGATTATTTAAAAGAAGAATCTTATAATTTAATTGATGGTGATAGGGTTGCAACTTGCAATTATTTAGCCTAAGATGATTGTTTTGAAACTACTGTTTCAATGAATGCTTTAGGTGATTTATGTGTTAAGAATTATAATCGTGATAGTGATGCTAGGGTTGTTGGAACTCTAAGAGGTACTGATAACCTTAATAGTTAGTGTTAAAGAAAATAGTTTAGATAGTAGTTATTTAGAAATAAGTAAACTTAAAGATAAACAAAGACGTATTTTAGATATAGTTAATAATAACTTATTTGATTTATTGATTCCTAGTTTATATATAGAACTTAGAGATACTAGTAATCGTTATTATAGTAAAATATGTGATGGTAAAGAATTAAAATTAGACTAGATAATTGACAAATTAAGATAATTAAAGTAAAATGGGAATATAAATTTGTGAGAAAGAAATTAATATTTATAAGGTGTATTTAAAGAGAAAGTATATTTGGTGAGAGTACTAATACATATTAAATATTACGACGTTCTTTTGGTTTAAACAAATCGTTAATCGCGTTAAGATGGAAAGACTTACACAAGTGAAATAAGGTGGTACCGCGGATATATTCGCCCTTATATACATTTGTGTTTTTATTTTTTAGAAAGGATTATTTATGATAACTAAACAAAAAGGAACTTATGATGTTTATGGCGTAGATGCTAAAAAAAGAGAATATGTAAATGATGTAATTAGAGGAGTATGTGAAAAATATAATTATAATTATATTGAAACTCCAGTATTTGAAGCTACTGAATTATTTCATAGAAGTGTTGGAGATACCTCAGATATGGTTTCTAAAGAAACTTATGATTTTAAAGATAGAGGAGATAGAAGTATTACTTTAAGACCAGAAGGTACTGCTAGTATTGCAAGATGGTTTTTAGAAAATAAATTATATGGTAATATGACTGAACCAGTTAAAGTATTTTATAATGAAAAAATGTATCGTTATGAAAGACCTCAATCAGGAAGAAATAGAGAGTTTACTCAGTTTGGAGTAGAATTTATTGGTTCTGATGATGTGATGGCGGATATAGATGTTATTTCACTTGCTTATCAAACTTATTGTTTACTTGGTTTAGAACCAGTTATTAAGATTAATTCTTTAGGAGATAAGGAATCTAGAGATAATTATAGGGAAGCTTTAATTAATTATTTAAGACCACATATTGATGAGTTATGTGATGATTGCAAACAAAGATTAGAAAAGAATCCTTTAAGAGTGTTAGATTGTAAAGTTGATAGTGGTTCGGAAATACTTAAGAATGCACCTAAGATTATTGATTATTTAAATCAAGAAAGTTTAGATAGATATAATAAGATTAAAGATTATTTAGATTTATTAGAAATTAATTATGAAGAAGATTCTAGATTAGTTAGAGGATTAGATTATTATGATCATATTGTATTTGAAATTTATGTAAATATTGAATCTATTGGAAAGATGGCTTTAGGTGGTGGAGGTCGTTATAATGGCCTTATAAAATTACTTGGTGATATAGATATGCCAGCAGTTGGATTTGCGATGGGTTATGATCGAACATTACTAGCAATGGAAGAAGCAGGAGTTAAAATCCCAATTAATGAAAATATTGATGTTTATGTGATGTATGTAAGTGATACAGAAAAAGAAACAGCTTCATATTTAACACAAAATTTAAGGTTAAATGGATTTGTTACAGAAACAGATTATTTAAATAAAGGACTTAAAGGAGAATTTAAGTCAGCAGATAGATTAAATGCTAAATATTTAATTATTTTAAATGATAAGGATTTAGAAGATAATAAAGTAAATGTTAAAGATAATATGACTAAAGAAGAAGAAAAAGTTAATATTAATGATTTAGTTGATTATTTAGATATGCATATGTAAGGAGAAAGCTATGGAAAGATGTTTGATTAAAAATTTAAAAGAAAATATAGAAACTAGTATTTCTGGTATGGCTTTAAAGGTTAGAAATACTAAATATATGGTTTTTGTTGTTTTAAAAGATAGATCTGGATTTATTCAAGTATCTGTTGATAAAAATAATGAAGAATTAACTACTAAAGTTTTAGAGGTAACAGTAGGTTCTTGTGTTACTTTTGAAGGAAAGATGGTTTTATCTGAATATGTTAAAGATGGCGGAAAAGAGTTTATTCCTACTGATGTAACTATTTTAAGTAAAGCTGATACTTATCCTTTAGAAGAAAATGCTTTACCTGATAAAAAATTAGATTATAGATGGATTGATTTAAGAGGAGATAAAAAACAATGGATAATGCCTATTCAAAGTGCATTTGTTAAATATTTAAGAGAGTTTCTTTATGAAAATGATTTTACAGAAATTCATACTCCTAAATTAATAGGAGCTGCATCAGAATCTGGCAGTAGTGTTTTTGAAGTTAAGTATTTTGATCGTAAAGCTTTTTTAGCTCAAAGTCCTCAATTTTATAAACAAATGGCGATTGCTAGTGGCTTAGAAAGAGTATTTGAAGTGGCACCCGCATTTAGAGCAGAAAATTCTAATACTAATAGACATTGTACTGAATTTACTTCATTCGACTTAGAATTTGCTTATATTAATTCTTTTGAAGATGTAATGCATATGGAAGAAGAAATGCTTACTTATGCTCTTAAGAAATTAAAAGAAGAATATGGAGGAATTATTAAAGATAAGTTTGGAGTTGAAGTTGTAGTACCAACTGGTAAGTTTCCACGTATTAAATTATTTGATTTATATGATGAACTTAAGAAAAGATATGGATATGTTATTCCAGAACATGATGTTGGAGATTTAAATGCAGATACAGAAAAATTAGCTTGTAAATTTGCTATGGAAGAATATGGTAGTGAATTCTTATTTATTACCGATTATAATAAAGCTAAAAGACCTTTCTATCATATGAGAGATGAAAATGATATGCCTTTAGGATATGACTTATTATGGAGAGGTATGGAAATAACTAGTGGTGCCCAAAGAGAACATAGATATGATCATTTATGTAAGAATGCTGAAGAAAAAGGATTAACTAAAGATGTAGAGTTCTATTTACAATTCTTTAAATATGGAATGCCACCTCATGGAGGATTTGCAATTGGTGTAGATAGATTAACTTTATTATTATTAGGATTAGATCATATTAGAGATGCTCAATTTATCTTTAGAGGACCTAATAGATTAGAACCTTAGGAGGATATATGAATTTTACGAAAGAAGAAATTATAGATTATGCTGATAGATTATTAATTGGTTTATATCCTGATGAAGCGCAAACTATATTAGATGAGTTTTCAGTTATTGATAAAAATATAGATCAAATTAATGAGATAGATAATTTAAGTGAAGTTGAACCATTATTTATGCCTTATGATTTATATAGAGCTACTTTAAGAGAAGATGTGCCTGAAGAAAGCGTAAATATTGAAGATATTTTAGCTAATTGTAAGGATGTAGATGGTAGAGAAATAAAGGTTCCAAAGGTGGTAGGAAATGAATAAGGAAGTTAATGATGCAATAGTTAAAAGTAAGATTGTTCAAGATAAATGTAATGCTTTTGTAACTATTTTAGATAATCCAGAGATTCCAGAGGGAGAAAGTCCTATTAAAGGTTGGACTTATAGTGCTAAAGATTTATTTAGTACTAAAGGTATATTAACTACTGGTTCATCTAATTCTTTAAAAGATTATGTACCATTTTTTGATGCAACTGTTATTAAAAAATTAAAAGAAGCAGGTAGTATTTTAATTAATAAGAGTGCTTGTGATGAATTTGGTTTAGGTGGTACTGGTACTACTTGTCATACTGGGGTTGTTAAAAATCCTTGGGATGAGACAAGAATTGCAGGTGGATCATCTGCTGGTTCTGCAGTAGCAGTAGCAACTGGATGTGTACGTTTTGCACTTGGAACTGATACAGGTGATTCAGTAAGAAAACCAGCAGCTTATTGTGGGGTTGTTGGATATAAACCAACTTATGGAGTTATTAGTAGATATGGAGTATTTCCTTTTGCAGCATCTTTAGATCATGTTGGAGTATTTACTAGAAATGTTAAAGAAGCTGCGATGGTTACCGATATTATTAAAGGTATTGATCCTAGAGATATGACCAGTTTAGAAACCGAAGATTTAACACCAAAGTTAAATGAAGATGTTAAGGGTAAAAAATTATTCTATATTAAAGAATTATGTAACATTGAATATTATGAAAATCCAACTGAGGAATTGAAAGAAACTATAAGTAAATTTCATGAAACTTTAGAAAAAGCTAAAGAATTAGGAATTGAAGTTTATGAAGAAAGTGTTGATGAAAAATTACTTAAAGCCTTACAACCAACCTATATGGTAATTAGTTGTGCAGAAGCTACTAGTAATTTATCAATGTATACAGGTATTATTTATGGCCCTCGTGGTGAAGGTGATATAATAACTTCAATGGTTAAAGATTATCGTACCAAAGGTTTTAGTCCTTTAATTAAGAGAAGACTTGTAATTGGTAGTTATGTTTTACAAAAAGAAAATCAAGATAGATATTATTTAAATGCTTGTAAAGTTAGAAGATTAGTTGTAGATACTTTTAATAAATTGTTTGAAAAATATGATGGATTTATTACTATGGCTAGTGGAGGAGCTGCTCCTAAAATTGATGAGTCTTCAGAAGTATTTAGTAATAAGGCAGTTTTAGAAAATCATTTATGTATAGGTAATTTTGGGGGATATCCTTCAATTACAATTCCAAATGGATTTGTTGGTGGTATGCCAATTGGTATTAATATTACTGGTAAAGTACTTGATGATGGTAATATTTTAAATATAGCTGAAAAGTTAGAAAGTAAAATGGATTATAAAGATCAAGTAGTAGGAGGTTTTTATGAGTAAGTATCAAACTGTTATTGGTTTAGAGTTACACTGTGCTTTAAAAACTAATTCTAAAGTGTTTAGTCCTAGTAAAAATTCATATAATGAAATAGCTAATAATAACGTTAATGAGATAGATTTATCTTTTCCTGGTATAATGCCTTCTTTAAATAAAGAAGCAGTCAGAAAAGCCTTAAAAATGAGTATTATCTTAGGATGTAAACAACCTGATGAACTTTTATTTGATCGTAAGAATTATTATTATCCAGATTTACCTAAAGGTTTTCAAATTACCCAAGTAACTAAACCGGTAGGAGTAGATGGAAAAGTAAGATTAATTGCTGATAATCATGAATTTGATGTAATAATTCATGATATTCATTTAGAAGAAGATACAGCATCTTTAGATCATTATAGTAATTATACTTTAATAGATTACAATAGAGCAGGAGTACCATTAATTGAAATAGTTACAACACCTTGCTTACATTCTGGAGAAGAAGCAGTTGCATTCTTAGAGTTTTTAGCAAACAGTTTTAAATATTGTGATATATCAGAAGCAGATACTAAAAAAGGACAAATTAGATGTGATGTTAATATTAACTTAAAAGATGAAAGTGGTAATTATATTACTCCTAAAGTTGAAATTAAAAATATTAATTCATTTACTCATGTTCTTAATGCGATTAATTATGAAGTTGAAAGACAAACTAAAGCATATGAAACTGGTTGTGAAGAATTGGTTCAAGAAACTAGAAGATATGATGAAGAAACTGATACAACAATTAGAATGCGTACTAAAGTAGATAGTGTTGATTATAAATATTTTGTAGAACCTAATATTCCTAGAATTAAGTTTGAAGATAGTTTATTAAATGAGATTAGAAAAGAAATTCCAGTTTTACCTAACCAAAGATTAATTAAATATATAACTGAATATAATTTAGCTGAAGGTGAAGCTAAAACTATTGTTAAAGATAAAAATTTAAGTGATTATTTTGATAAAACAATTAGTTTAGGAGTAGAAGCTAAGACAACATTTAATTATTTATCTGGACAAATTTTAGGTTATTTAAATAAGGAATATTTATCTATTGCAGATATTTATTTAACACCAGAAAGACTTAAATTTATTATTGGTGAAGTTACTAAAGGTACTATTTCATCTAAACAAGGTAAAGAATTAATTATGAAATGTTTAGAAGAAAAAGAAGAACCAACTGTTTTAATGGAAAAATATGGTATGAAACAAATGGATAATGATAGTGAACTTGAAAATATAATTGATAATATTTTAAGTAATAATCAAAATTTAATTGAAGAATACCATAATGGAAGAACTAATATCTTTGATTTCTTTGTTGGACAAATAATGAAAGAAACTAGAGGTAAAGCTAACCCAGTTAAAGCGAAAGAAATTTTAACAAATAAATTAAAATAAGAGAGTGATCTCTTATTTTTTATGTTAATATTAACCTTGACCAAATAAATTAAATTATTGTACAATTAAATAGAAAAATAGGAGCGATTTATTAACCATGGAGAAAAAGAATAAAATAATAATTATAGCTATAGTTTTAGCTTTGGCAGTGTTATTTAGTGGATTAACATATGCATACTTCACATCAGCAACATCAAGTGAAAGTGGTTCAACCATTGTGGCAAAAGGTGGACAAATGAATGTTGTGTATGACAATAAGTCTGATAATATTTCTGTATCAAATATCTATCCAAGAGAGAAGGTTGGGTAACTAAAAAGTTCCAAGTAATAGGAAACAATACTACTGATTTATTAATGTTTTATAAAGTTAAATTAGTGGTTGATAAAAATGGTTTTGGAACTGATTTAAGTTATACACTTACTGGAACTAATACAGCTAATAGTGGGGCTTTGATTCCTAATATATCAAGTAATACGCATATTGGGTTAAATACTGTGTCACTAGGAACAGGGTATCATGTAAAAGGAACTAGTAATGTTCATGATTATACTTTGCAAATATTTTTAAAACCAAGTAATAATAATCAAAATTATGCACAAGAAGCAAATTTTGCTGCTCATCTTGTAATTGAAATAGATGGAACATCAACTGAAAAAACTCCTAAAAATTGGAATAGTGCTGGAAGTAATACATTACTAGCTGGAATAAAAAAGAATTATGCAAATCCTACGGCAACATTAACTAATCCAATGACTGATGCATCTTCTTCTAGTGAAGCGGTTATGAGTTTAACACCTGATGATTACGGAATTAGTTATTATTTTAGAGGAAATGTTCAAAATAATTTTGTATCATTTGCAGGTATGTGCTGGAGAATTGTAAGAATTACTGGTGATGGTTCTATAAAATTAGTTTTATATGATAATTCATCTGCTAATTGTACAAATACAGGTGGTAGCTTAGCGTATGTAAGTTATGATGGGGAAACATTGGAGTCTACATTTAATTTTGAAGCTGATGGTGAAAATGCATATATAGGTTTTATGTATGGAACAGCCAATGCAAGTACATATGCTGCAACTCATGCAAATATCAATAAAAGTACAATTTTAGATAATTTAGAAACTTGGTATACAGATAATTTAACATCATATACTAGTAAGCTTGCTGATACAATATGGTGTAATGATAAAAGTACAGTTAAAAATACTACTTTAACTAAATATATTGTTACAAATGGTAATCTTTCTAAACAAACTATTTCATTAGCTGGTTTAGGTTATCAATCTAAGCCAACTGCATATGGTTCAGCAGTAAGAAATTTTGCTTTAACTCAAGGTACTAATAAAAGTTATGGAACTGGTCCTAGTTTAATATGCCCAAATGATAATGATGGTGGGAAGTTATCTAAGTTTACAGTTGATGATACGGTAAATGGGAATGGAAATCTTAATTATAAAATTGGAATGCTTACAGTTGATGAAATGATTTTAGCTGGTTTACCTACATCTCAAGTGTATGAAAATAATGGTTATAGTAGCAATTATGTTACATCATATTTATTAAAAAATGCAACTGGGTGGAGTTATTATACTCTTTCACCAGCAATTATTGGTTATAGCAGTAATGATGTTTGGACTATTTATAATTATGGCTATTTACAAACAGATAGTGCTGGTACTTCTGGAGCTATTAGACCAGCCATTTCTCTTAAAGCTACAACGACTATAAGTGGTGGAACTGGTACAGCATCAAGTCCATTTATAATAAATTAGATGACATAAAGTTATCTTTTTAATTGTATTGATGATTGATGTGTGATAGAATTTAAATAATAGGTGGTGTGAATATGGCAATTGAGATGACTTATAAAGGTAATACTGAAGATGTTTATTATGACAATCAAACTCTTCATTATAGACATTTTATTGGTACTGAACTTGAACGTGAATATATTAATTTAGCTAATGTTTTATATACTTATTTTAATGATAGTTATGTTGATAGAGATAAATATGTTAAGGTTATTAGTTCTATTTTAAATAGAATTTATAAGAATAAGAAGGTTTTTGAGGTTAGTGATTTTACTGATGATGGGTTTCCTTATTATGGGGAGAAAAAGATTAATGCTAATTTAAAGAGATTAAATGATACTTATTTTAAATTAAGATTAGCTGCTTTTACTTTTTTAGAAAGTGTAGGAATAGAACTTGTTTCTCAAGATAAAGATCTTGATGAAATTACTAAAATAAAGGCAGGTATTGCTCATAAAGCTTTAGATTATTTTAGTTTTACAGATATGAATGCTGATGTTAGAATTTATCGTAATTTTGATAGTTTAACTAGATTTGATTTAGAGTGTCAATTAATGGATGTTGTTAGTGATTATTTAACTACTGATAAAATTGATGCTTTAAAACTTGGTTTACTTTCTCAAAATTGTTATAAGGAATATAATGGTGATCATGGAGCAGAAGATCCAAATAAGAGTGGATTTTCTAAGGGTGAAAGTAGTATTATTAATGATATGTTAGAAATAAATAAGAAAAAAGCTAAATCTTTAGAAATTTAGCTTTTTATTTGTGAATTAAAACTTTATCTCCAGTAGAGATTAAATTATCTAGATTAGAAACATCACTATGTTTCATATTAACGCAACCATGAGAACCATTCCAAGTATATGTATCTGCAGTATATTCAGATTCTGTTCGCCATGAAGCATCATGGAAACCTTCACCATCATAATTAAAACAGAAGAAGTAATCAACCGGAACTTCCCAAGTTGGACCAACCAGATTAGTATTGTATGCTTTGTATAATATTTCTTGAAGACCAATATTAGTTCCAGGGGTTGATCCCGTGTTAGGGTTACCGGTAATAACATTAGCAGTCATGACACATTCACCATTACTGTAAACGTATAGTATTTGTGATGAGATATCTACTTCAACAAAAGTATCAGTTAGTTCTCTTAAAGCATTTGCTTCAATATAACCAGTTATACCATTATCTAACATTACTAAACGATAACTATTTTGATAATTAGCATCCATTTTTAAGACTTTTTCAAATTGATAAGCAGTTGCTAGGTAGTTACCATTTTCATCAACTATATTGGTATCATACATTACACATGAAAATTTTGCTTCATAGATTGTTGGAGCTTTTGTTTCTTCTGGCTTAGGTGTTTCAATGGTTGGGGTAACAGTAGGTGATAATGTAGGCTCTGATGATTCTTCGGTATAATCTATTTCTGGTTTATATCCATCTTTATTAGATTTTTCTTCACCTGTGTATGTTTCTTCGACGTTATAAGGATCTTCATCTGGTTCTGGTGGTATTATTTTAACTTTTAGTTTAGGACTTGCCAAAGTAGCATAGATAGTACTAACTAGGCCTAGTGCTAAAAGTTTCTTTATAATATTATTTTTCTTTTCCATTTTTACCCCTCATTTGTGGGTTTTATTATATCAAATTTAAGAAAAAAGTCAAATTTTAGGTCTTTTATGAAGGTAGAGATTGTGTTATAATTTTAAGTATAATAGAAGAGGTTGGTTAATATGTTTGGTAAAATTAGATATATTAGTGATAATAATGCCGTTGTAGAACTTAATAAAGAAGGCCATGTAATTGCTAATTTAATGAATTTACATGTAGTATTTGAAAGTGAAAATGCTAAACTATTAGGTGAAGTTAAGAATGTTGATGAAGATACAGTTAAAATAGAATTATTAGGTGAATTTGTTGGTACTAGATTTATTGCTGGTACAATTAAGAAACCTTCTTTAAATAGTTTGCTTAGAGTTATAAATAATGATGAACTTAATATTATTATGGGAATGCAAAATAAGGATTCTTTATATATTGGTAAGAGCCCTTTATATGAAAATAGATGTATTTACGCTAATATTAATGATTTGTTTTCTAATCACTTTGCAATATTTGGTAACTCTGGTTCAGGTAAGAGTTGCAGTGTATCTAGAATTATTCAAAATATATTTTTAAATACTAACTTTTTATCTTTTAATGCTAATTTATTTATTTTTGATGCTTATGGTGAATATAAGAATGCTTTTAGAAGTATTAATAATATTAATCCTAATTACCAATATAAGTTTTTAACTACTAATCCTACTGAAGAGTCTGATATGCTTTTACAAGTACCAATTTTTTTACTTTCTAATGATGATATAGCGCTTTTACTTAATGCAGATAATCATGCACAATTAACAATTATTGAAAGAACAATGAAGTTGGTTAAGATTTTTAGTAAGAATGATGAAATGACGGAAAAATATAAGAACCATTTAATTGCTAAAGCTATTCAATCAGTTCTGTTTAGCAATGAAACTTCTAGTGCTAAAAAGAATAATATTTTTACAATTATTGCTTCTTGTTCAACTGCTGCTTTTAATATGAATACTGATGTTCAAGGGGTTGGCTTTACAAGAAAGTTCTCAGATTGCTTTAAGATTGATTCTAAAGGTGAATTTTCAGAAAGTGTTTTAATTAATGAATATATTGCTAAGAATATTGATGAGAGTTTAGAAGGAGCTTTAGAAGCACCTAAGAATGCATTTTTTACTATTAGAGATTTAGCTAAAGCTTTAGATTTTACTTTAATTGGTGAAGGTTTCTTAAATAATAGAATAATGCAAGATTCAGCAATTATTCTTAAGGTTAGATTAAATTCCATTATAAATAGTCGTAATGCTAACTTTTTTGAAATTAATCAATATATAACTTTAGAACAATATATTTCAAGTTTAATTATTTTGAATAATAAGAGAAGTCAAATTATTAATATTAATTTAGAAGATGTTGATGATAATTTTGCTAAGGTTATGGTTAAAGTTTTAAGTAAGATGATTTTTGATTTTGCAAAGAGTAGAAAGGTAAGAGCTAGTATTCCTTTTCATTTAATTATTGAAGAAGCACATAGATATGTTCAAAATGATAATGATAAGTTCTTACTTGGTTATAATATATTTGAAAGAATTGCTAAGGAAGGTAGAAAATATGGGGTTATGATTGATTTAATTAGTCAAAGACCTGTAGATGTATCAGAGACTGTTGTAGCTCAGATGAGTAATTTCTTAGTTCTTAAGATGACACATCCTAAGGATTTAGAATACATTGAAAAGATGCTTCCTAATGTAAGTTCAGATATTATAGAAAAACTTAATAGTTTACAATCTGGTACTTTAGTAGCGTTTGGTAATGCTTTTAAGATACCTTTATTAATAAAAATGGATTTACCTGATCCTAGACCATATTCTAGTAACTGTGATGTTGTAGCTAGATGGAAGGGTGATGCTTAAGAAGTAAAGAATTTCTTTACTTTTTTTTATGCTTGTGCTAAGATATCTTTTACTTAAGAAAGGGATTTTTTTATGAATGATTATGTTCCATATATTGTGATTTATGCAGGAAATAAAGAAGATGCTAAAAATATGAGAATAGTTATGAATATTTTAAGGGATAAGTTACTTTGTAGAGGATTTAATGCTATATTAGGTATTTATGAGGCTTATGAGGAAGCTAATTTAAGTGATGAAGATTTTATGGTTAGTGATGCTGATGTAATTCTTTATTGGTTTAATAATCATGTTAATGATAAAGAATTTTTTGAAAGGAAGATGAATAGTTTCTTTAATCACGCTGATAGGGCTATGGTTGGATGCTGGCCGCAAAGTAATGTTCGTGGTGCTATTGATGAGATTGTTATTAATTGTCCTAATACTTTAGATGAAGTAGCTGATTATATTTATCTTGTTTATAGTAATGAAATGGAATTTACTAATTAATTTGTCAAATTAATGTATTTTTATTTTATATTTGAGTTTATCATGTTATAATTAAAATACCTAGAGGGTACTCAAATATAAAACCGACATTGGTGATTATTGGGAATCTAATTAGATGGTGGTGTAGAATACTTGTTCATTGAACTTGGCTCCTAAAACCATTTATGTGATGCCCACCTGTTTAGAGCGGGTTTTTATCACTGCGAGATCTTCTGGGTTTTTTTATACCTAATTTGACATATTATTAAATATAGGCTTATAATAAAGGTGTAGTGGTTTATGGAAAGATTTTTTGTTAAAATTAAGAATAATGTGTATTTTAAAGTGGATAATTTACTTGCAGTAATTGCTGAGTTTTTAAGTTATTCTTATGGATTTGATGTTTTTTATTCTTACCGATTTGATGGAAATGTTTGCCATTACAGTTTCTTTAACGAAGAAAATAATCTTGTTTTTAGTTCTTCTTTTACTTCTAGTGATGAACTTGCACGTTTAGATGATTTTATTAATAATAAGATTATTGGTATACCTAATTTATATTATTTTATCTCTTGCTTAGAGAAATATAATGATACTAAAGCAAGTTATGGTTTCATAGTTAAAAGCATATTAAGTCCTTCAGAAATTGCTTTAAGTGACTTAAGTGTTGATGGTGAAATTTATTTTAAAGATTTCTTTAAATATTTAGAAATTTTACTTAGAGAATGTAATGTTAGTGCTAGTTATAATGAAATTGAAGAAAGCGATGATATTACTTGGGATTATGGTAATGCTAAGCAAAGTATTGAAAGATATTATGATGTATTAACTTTAAGTACTGATGGAGAAACAATTGTTTCTTATAAGAAAATTTCTAGAATTATTACAAGAGTTAAGGGCATGATTCAAGATACTTATTATGGAATGACTTTATCTGATCAAGAAATTTTAACTATTGTTGGTAATTTAACTAAGAAATATCCAGGATTTAAAAAATTAGAAGATGCTTTTTTAAATAATAAAGATGCAAGAATAAAAGATTTAACATTTGGTATTAAACTTATTAAGGAGTAATTATGTTTGAAAGATTAATTTCTTTAGTTGGAAAAGACAAATTTAGCAAGTTACAAAGTATTAAAGTTTTAGTAGTTGGCATTGGTGGTGTTGGCGGTTATGCTTTTGAAGCGTTAGTTAGAAGCGGTTTTACTAATATTACTATTGTTGATGGAGATGTGATTGAAGAGTCTAATTTAAATAGACAAATTATTACTTCTTCTAAACTAGTGGGAATGAAAAAGGTGGAAGCTGCTAAAACACGTGCTTTAGAAATTAATCCAAATATTAATATTAATACCATTGATGAGTTTATTAATTTAAATAATTTTGAAGAACTTTTAATGAAGGATAATTATGATTATGTAATTGATGCTTGTGATGATCTTGATTTAAAATTTCTTTTAATTAAAAATAGTAATAGATATAAGTTAATAAGTAGTATGGGTACGGCAAATAAGGTTAATCCATCATTATTTTCAATTACTACTTTAGATAAGACTAGTAATGATCCGATTGCAAGAATATTAAGAAAAAGAGTTAAAGATGCAAGAATTAATCGAAAATTTAAAGTTGTTAGTAGTACAGAAACTCCCATTCCTAATAAAGGAATACTAGGTACTAATAGTTTTATTCCAGGTATTTCTGGATTATTATGTGCTAGTTATGTATTTAATGATGTTATAAAAAAATAGTTTCTTAATTTGAACTTCAATAATTAGATACAATAAATAAAAAATAAACTTGTAATAAGTTTATTTTTTATTTATTAGGAAGTTAACTAATATTTCGGGGTTTTCATCTTTCATGACAATACGATAGATAAGATCGATAATTGGCATTTTAATTTTCTTTTTATGGAGTAGGGCGTAGATTGATTTTAAGGTATAGTAACCTTCAACGGTATTTTCTTCGGTATATTTTTTAGCTTTGACATAATCTTTTTGACCTAGAAGAATACCATAACTATAATTACGTGATTTGGTTGAGGTACATGTAAGGATTAGATCTCCAATTCCAGCATAGCTTAATATAGATTTTTTACGACCACCTAGGCCTTTTATTAATTCTTTGATATCATGCATGGATTCAACTAAAAGAAAGCTTCTAGTGGATTCGTTATAGCCTAGACCGGTGATTATCCCAGCAGCAATGGCAATAACGTTTTTAATGGAACCACATAATTCAGTACCAATCATATCTTTACTAGTTCTTAATTTTACTGTATCACTTGCTAAAGCATTTTTTACCATTTTATCGGTTTTAGAGTTTGATGATGCAAGAGAGAAAGCAATTGGATCATTATTAGCTAAATCAACAGCAAATGATGGTCCAGATAAAACAGAGTAGTTAGAACTTTTTAAATTATCTTTAAATACTTCATGAACAAATTTAGATGTTCCTTGTTCAATACCTTTACTACCAATACAAAATATTTGTTTTTTATTATAGTATGGTTTGATATTTTGACAAACTGCTGCAATATGTTTAGCGGATGTCATTAAAAAAATAATATCAGCATTTTTAATAGCTTTTTCATATGAAGAGGTTATTTTCATATTTTTTGGTATTTTTATTCCTTCAATTATTTGTTTACCTTTTTTTAATTCTTCTTCTTTCTCTTTGTTTGATGTCCATAAAGTGACATTGTGACCATTTTGTAAGATTTTTAGGGCGATAGCAAAACCAAAAACTCCTGAACCCATTACGGTTATGTTCATTATTTTTCACCTTTCATTTCTTTATTTATTTTATTTAAATTATTTTCATATGAATTATTTTTAGGATAATAGAATTTTTTATCTTTTATTTCATCTGGTAAATATTGTTGTTTGACATAATATCTTGGATAGTTATGAGGATATTTATAGTAAGGACTATTAGTTTTAATATGATCAGGAACTTTTCCAGTATTACCACTTCTGATAATTTTTAAGGCATTGTCAATAGCAGCATAAGCTGAATTACTTTTAGGTGATAAAGCCATTTCTAAAACGATTGCTGATAAGGGAATAATACATTCGGGGTAACCAACTAATTTAGCTGCTTCAATAGCAGCATGAAGTTTAGGACCAATACTTGGATTAGCTAAACCAATGTCTTCATAGGCAATAACAGATAATCTTCTAAAGATAATATCTAAATCGCCACCTTCTAAAAGAACTCCTAGATAATAAACAGCAGCATCAGCATCAGAGCCTCTTATTGATTTTTGAAGAGCACTTATTGAGTCATAATAATTTGTATCGTTTTTATCAATATAAATAACTGGTTTAGAATTAATTGATTTAAGTAATTCTTCAGTTATAATATGATCACTACTACTATAATAAGCAATTTCTAATAAGTTTAATGCACTTCTAACATCTTTATTAGAAGCAGTAATTATTTGAGTTAAACATTTATCTGATACTTTAATTCCTTCTAATGATTTAGAAGCTTTCTTTAAGACTTTTTTAATGTCTTCAGATGTAGGCATTTTAACTTCAAAGATTTGGCATCTACTACGAATAGCAGGATTAATAGCATGATAAGGATTAGATGTAGTTAAACCTATCATTTTAATTAAACCATTTTCTAGATAAGGAAGTAAAAGATCTTGTTTATCTTTATTCATACGATGAATTTCATCAATAATTAAAATCATAGATCCATGCATCTTGGCTTCTTCAATAACAATATCAAAATCACTCTTATTATTAATAACTGCATTTAACATACGATAAGGCATTTTAAGTTCATTAACAATAGCATTAGCGATACTAGTCTTTCCAGTTCCGGGAGGACCATATAAAATCATACTAAAAATTACTTTATTTTTTACTAAATTAGTTAGGACTTTGTCTTTACCGATAAGATGATCTTGACCATATACTTCTGATAATTTATTTGGCCTTATTTTATTTGCAAGTAATTCCATAACTTTCACCTATAAATATTATATATTAAATTTGATTAATTTAAAAGATAAATGTATAATTAAAATAGGTGAAAAAACATGAATGATAGACTTATAAATGATTTTAAAAATTATTTAGAATTAGAACGTAATTATAGTAATAATACTAGTTTATCTTATGTTAAAGATGTTACTTTATTTAGTGATTTTATTAAGAAAGATTTATTATTAGTCGATAAAAAAGATATTGAAAAATATATTAGAAGTTTAAATAAGAGTTCTAAGACTATTTCTCATGTCATTAGTTCTTTAAAGTCTTTTTATAATTATTATATGAGAATGGGTAATATTAAGAGTAATCCTACTGATGAAATTGATAGACCTAAAATAGAAAAGAAGATACCAGAATTTTTAACTTTAGAAGAGGTATCTAGTTTACTTAATTTTGAGGTTAATAATGAATTTGAAGCACGTAATAAAGCAATACTTGAACTATTATATTCTTCTGGACTTAGAATAAGTGAACTTACTAGTTTAGAACTATCTAATATTGATTTAGATGAATGTTTAGTTAGAGTAATGGGTAAGGGGAGTAAAGAGAGAATTGTCCCTTTAGGGGATTATGCGATTGATGCTTTAAAGGAATATATTTATTTTTATAGACCAATGCTTAATAAAAATAATAGTAGTTATGTTTTTCTTAATAATAGAGGGGGAGTATTATCTAGACAATTTATATTTAAAGTTATTAAAGAAGAATGCATAAAAAAAGGTATAAGAAAGAATGTTTCTCCTCATACCTTAAGACATACATTTGCAACTCATTTACTTAAAAACGGTGCAGATTTAAGAATAATACAAGAACTTTTAGGTCATGAAAATTTATCTACTACTCAAATATATACTCATTTGACTAATGATAAATTAAAGCATGACTATGAAGATTACTTTCCTAGAAATTAACTATTTACTTCTAGCGTTTGAACGTGCTTGATTTCTAGCATTAGTATTTTCTCTAGCTTTGTTTGAATTTTTAGCTCTACTCATAATTTACCTCCTAATTATATTGTGGTTATTTTTATGAAAAAAAATATGGAAAAATTTGGATATTATTGTTATAATTATATATAGTAAAGGTAGTGTGTTATGTGGAATAAGAATAATAAAATATTATATGGGGTTATTGCTATTTTAGGATGTGCATTAGGAGTTTTAATTTATTTTACATTTAATAATAATGATACTTTAAAAAATACTGCAGATGAAACTAGGACTGTAATGGTTTACATGGTTGGTTCTAATTTAGAAACGCAGTTAGCTTTAGGCAGTCAAGACTTTGAGGGAATAAGTAAAAATTTAGATTTTACTAAATTAAAAGTGGTTTTTATAGCTGGTGGCGCTAAAATTTGGTCTAATAAAAAGATAGATGCTAGTGAAACTTCAATATATGAGTATAATCAAGATGGTGTAGTTAAAGTTAAACAACAAGAATTACTTAATATGGGAGATCCAAATGTATTAGTTAATTTTATTAATTATGCTTATGATAATTATAAAAGTGATAAATATGATTTAATTATATGGAATCATGGTGGAGCTATTTTTGGTAGTGAAAATGATGATCTATCTGGTGATTTTCTTAGTTTAACAGAAATGAAAGACGCAATGTCTAAGACTAAATTTAATAAAGATAATAAAATAGAAACTTTAATATTTAGAACATGTTTAAATGGAACAATTGAACTTGCTAATGTATTTAAAGATTATGCTAAATATATGGTTGCTTCTGAAGAAGTTACATATGGTTTTAAAGATTATTTTGGTAATAGTAGTACATTTAAATTTTTAAATGATGCTGATTTAGGAGCTAATGGTTATGATTTTGGTTTAAAATTCATTGATAATTATAGAGAAATAATGAGAGCTAAAACCGGATTAACTGAATATTATTCTACTTATTCAATTATTGATTTAAGTAAAATAGATAAGCTTAATAGAGATATAAATAATTTCTTTAAAGGAATTGATTTAAATAATAGTTTTAGTGATATAGCTAGATTAAGAGCAAATATGTATCAATATGGATTTAGTTCTTCAGAAAGTTCATTCTTCGATTCAGTAGACTTATATAATTTAGTTAATGGACTTAAATATTTAAATGAAGATGCTGGTAATAAGTTATTAAAAACTTTAGATGATGCAGTTTTATATAACTGGGCTAGTAATGCAAATTCTAGAGGATTAAGTATTTATTTACCTTATAATGCTGATAGTAAAATTGCTTTATATGGTATTACAATTTTTAAAGATATAACTGAATTAAATGATTATTTTGATTTTATTAAGAATTTTTATACTTTAAAACTTAATAGTAATTACTCACTTAATTTTAGTAAGAATGCTACTTTAGCTAATAGTGAGAATAACAATTATGATTTTGGTCTAGAACTTACTGATGATCAATTAAAGAGTTATGCTAAAGCAGAATTTATTGTTTTTAGAGATAATAAGGATGGTTATTATTTACCTGTTTATAAGGGTAAAAGTACTAAATTAGATGGTAAAATGATTACGGCAAGTATTAAAGGTAAACAAATTAAAGTAGTTTCTACTAAAGATAAGAATGAAAACATTGTTAATTCAATTGAATTAGATGAAGATGAAAATAAATATTATTATAATGTTGTGGCAGTTTTAGAAAATTTTAGTAGTGATAATTTAAGTGAATTTGTTTATGATCCAGCGAGAGTAAGATTATCAAGAGATAAGAAAACTAATAAGATTGAAATAGATAGTGTTATTTTACTTAAAGATGAGAATAAACAAGGTGAAAATCAAATGGTTGTACCAAATAACACATTAGTTGATTTAAAAGATTATACACATATTGTTATAGCCAGTAGTAGTTATAAAATATTAGATAAAAATGGTAATTATACTGAAAGCTGGGAAAGTGATAAAGTTATTAAAGGATTTGAAGAAGAAGTAGATAAATTAGAATTTAAAGATGAAACTTTTAATGATGGATATGATTATTATGCAGTCTTTAAGATTTTTGATTTATCTGGTAAATATACTTATTCAAAATTAATTAAAATGAATTAGGAAAGGAAGAAATAAAATGTTTTGTGAGAAATGTGGAAATCAAATTAATCCAGGGGAAAATTTTTGTGGTAAATGTGGTGAAAGGGTAGTTAATAATCAAGCTAGTCCTACACCTTTACCAAATGATACTAGTAATAGTGTTAATCCTACAGTAATGCCTAGTGCTAATGATAATGTTAATCCTACTTTAGTAGGTACACCTAATGTAAGTACGGTTAATCAAGAAAGTACTGCAGTAAGTAATTCTACTACTTTAGAGCAAAAACCTAAAAATAATAATGTTATTTTATTTGTTATTATTGGTGTATTGTGTGCATTAATTGCTTATTTTGGAGTTAATTTATTATTTAAAAAAATTAATAGTAGTGGTAATAATAAACCTTCAACTACTAAAATAGTTGATAAGAATCATTATGATGATAATTCAACAACTACAACAACAACTACAACAACAACAACTATGCCAGTAACTACTAAGAATAGTAATAGTGGTAATGTTAATTTAAGTGATTTGTTCTGTAATGCTTTTAAAATTAATGATACAGTTATTAAGTTGCCAGCTTCATACGATAGTTTTAAGGCTTTGGGTTTTGAACTTCCTAGTGATAAAATAAATAATGTAATTAATCCAAATAGTGCAACTACGGTGACTTTAACTGATAAAAATAGTAATAGATTAACCGTTATTTTTGCTAATACAACAAGTGAAATTGTTAAAATGGTTGATTCTAAGATTACTTATATAACTATTAAATCTAGTACAAGTGTTAAATATACTTTACCTGGTAATTTAACTTTTGACGCGACAGCTGATCAAGTTAGAAATACTTTTAAAAATTATAAACCAATATATGATAAAGCTGTGGTAAAAGGTTCTGATAGTATTCAATATAGAAGTGATGACGGAAATAGATATCGTGTTGATTTTAATTTTTATAATAATAAGTTAAATGAAGTAACTATCGTATACTTATTTTAGAGGATTATATGAAAAAGTTTAAAGGATATTTTTGGTTATATTTAATTATAGGAATAATTGTTTTATCTATTATTGGAGAACTTGTTTATTATAATTATGGAAAGATTAAATTAAATACTGAGTTTAGTTCTAATTGTAAGAATGAAGTTAAGTTATATTATAGTGATGATAAGAACGATTATTATACTGATTGTATTGATAGTATTAAGTATAAAGATCAAGAATTAAAAGATGCTTTTAGTAAGAATATTATTACAATAGATGATATTTTAAATAAGAGAAAAGTTGATTATTATAGAAGTTTTAGTAAGAGATATCATGTTAATGATTTATATGTTTATTATTGTTATAATTTAACTGATAAGAAAGATAGATATATTTTTATTAATAAAAAAACTTTTAACGAGAATTATGATTATTGTAAATAGAAGACCTTATGGTCTTTTTTTAGTTATATTTTAAAGATAAGCTAATATATTTATATTATGAATAGAGAAATTATTATTCCTTTTATTATTAGTTTAATGGCAGGTTTATCAACTTTAATTGGTTGTTTCTTTTTGGTTATTAAACCAAAGAATGTTTGTAAGTTTATTGGGATTAGTTTAGCTTTTTCAGCTACGATTATGATTCTTATTTCGATATTCGAATTAATACCTGAGGGTTTTTATTATATTGTTAAGTCTAATGGTTTATTATTAGGCATTTTTATGCTTATTTTAATGATTTTAATTGGTTATCTATTAAATACTTGTATAAATAAGAAAATAGCAGAGAAGGGGTTTAATTCGTCTAATTTATATAGAGTAGGGATACTTAGTATGATTGCTTTAATGATCCATAATTTACCTGAAGGTATTTTAACTTTTTTATCATCATCAGTAGATATAAAATTGGGTTTAAAATTAAGTATAGCAATTATGCTTCATAATATACCTGAAGGAATTGCGATTGCCGTGCCGATCTACTACTCTACTGGTTCGAGAGGGAAGGCGGTTATCAATACTTTAATAAGTGGTTTATCAGAACCAATAGGTGCATTTCTTGCTTATTTATTTTTATATAAATATATGTCTAATTTTTTAATTAGTATAATATTATTGTTTGTAGCTGGAATCATGATTTCAATAAGTATTAATGATATATTTGATGAAGCTAGAAAATATTCAAATAAATATATTTTAATAGGATTTATCTTAGGTGTTATTATGATAGTAGTGACACAATTTGTTTTATAATAAAATAAAAATATATCTTATTGGTTATAGATATATTTTTTATATGTTTAATAGTGGAGTAACTTATCTTTTATAGTTGTTTTTAAAATATATGTTAGTTAACATAATATATATTATAGGAAGTTAAATATTTTGATTAAATAGATGATTAATTGTCTGTCTTAAGTAATTTTATATTTTTATTATAGTTATTAATTATGTTATATTTACTTACTTTCTTATGTATCTTTTACATTATAATTTTGTTTTACTAACTAATTAATTATATCATTTTATATTTATTATTTAATTGTTTATTAATCGTTATTTGTTAATTAGATTATAATTTGTTCATCTATTATTAATTATTATTAGTTGTAGTAGAATTTTTTATAGACAAAAAATAACCCCTCCTACTCTTTAGAAATATTTAAAGTAGGGGGAGTGTTAAATTTTTTTTAAACACCACGTGATTCGATTTCAGCAATTTTTTCGAATACTTCAGCAGCATTTGATGTATTTATTTCATTATATCCAAGTTCTCTTAAGGCTTGTATCTTAATAGTGTTAAGTTGTTGAGTACGTGATAATTTTTCTTCGTTACGAGCTTCAATTTCTTCGACAAAACGACGATGTGATTCGATAACTTTACTCTTTGATGCGGTTCCACTATTATATAAATTAAATGCCGAATGGACTATTCCTTCAAACATAAATTGTTTATCTTCATTAAATTTAAAGACATTTGGATTAGTAAATCCAGTGGCTTTAGACATATATGCTAAAAGATATTTTATTTCTGGAACATTATCAATTGATTGTAATAGATGATACATGTATAGTAGTGCATAATAATTTTCTTCATGATTATCTCCATCTACTAATTTATCTTTAATTAAGAAAGTTATATCCCCTACTAATTGTTGTTCTTCTTTTTTAAGTCCTTTAAGATCTAAAAATTCTCCTTGTGTATTATCTTTTAGTCCTTTATTTAAACGTTCTTCAACAGCTAGTAAATATTCGGTATTAACTTTAATATTTTTAATTGTTTCTTCATCACCATCTTCAATATCTAATAATTTAAATAAAGATATTTTCTTTTCTTTTGGCCATTTTGATAAACTTGGTAATTCTAGGTAATTATATACCATTTGTCTTGATACATTTAGGTATTTTGCTAATCTAACTTTAGATATTCCTAATTCTTGTAATAGTTCATTTAATGCATTCATTATGCTTCCCTACTTTCTTTACAATTACATTGTATCTTGTTTACGTTTTGTTGTCAAGGATATTTAATAAAAAAGACTATCTATTTTGATAGTCTAAGTGAATTATAAATACCAAAGTTTTTGACCATCTTTCATGACGGTTTTAATTATTCCAGAACCTAAGCATTGTTCGCCTAAATAGAAGACACAGGCTTGTCCAGGTGTAACTGATTTAACTTTTTCTGGGTATTTAACTAATATCTCATTGTTATCTAGGTACTCTAATGATACGTCATTATCAGGACCACGATATCTGAATTTAGCAGTACAGTTAGTTGGTCTAATATCTGTATTAAAGTTAATGTTTTCAATAATGCATGCATCTGAATATAGGTATTCATTATCTTCACCAAATGCAACATAAAGAAGGTTTTTTTCAACGTTTTTGCCAACAACAAAGTGTTTTTCTAAATTACCAGATATTCCAACGTTTCTTCTTTGACCAATTGTATAATTCATTAGTCCAGTATGAGTTCCTATTACTTCATTAGTTTTAACATCAATAATATCACCTGGATTTGGCTTTAAATAATTAGAGATGAATTTTTGATAGTTTCTTTCACCAATAAAGCAAATACCAGTTGAATCTTTCTTTTTAGCAGTAGCTAGTCCTAGTTCATCAGCTATTTTTCTTACTTCTGGTTTAATTATATCGCCAATTGGGAATAAGACATCTTTTAATTGAGCGGCTGATAATTGAGCTAAAAAATAAGTTTGATCTTTATTTAAATCTACGGCTCTTAATAATTTATTATCTTTTAATCTAGCATAATGTCCAGTAGCAATATAATCGGCTCCAAGTTTTTTAGCTTCTTTGATAAATAAATCAAATTTAATATATTTATTACACATTAAATCTGGGTTTGGAGTTCTTCCTTTTTTTAATTCATCTAGAAAATAAGTAAAGACATAGTCCCAATATTCTTTAACAAAATCAACTCTATGAAGTGGGATATTTAATTTTTTACATACTTCTAGAGCATCATTATAGTCTTGTTCTTGAGGACATATATTATTATTTAAGTTAGGGTTGCCTTCAATATCATCATTAACCATTGAATCCCAATTACGCATAAAAAGACCAATTACTTCATAACCTTTTTGTTGAAGAATATAGGCAGCGACAGAAGAATCAACTCCCCCACTCATTCCAATTACAACTTTTTTCATATTAATCACAATGGTATTATAACATTTAAAATTTGGGATGTCTATGAAAAAAAATTGCATTTTTAAAATAAATGTGCTATAATGATTGCACATTTTTGAAGGGGGAATATAAAATGAGAAGATTGAGTGAATCAGAATACTTATATATTGAAAGTAATTTTGAAGAATTTATTTGTGCAATTAGAGCTGGAAAAGCTGGATCATATGAAGATAATCCTGCTATATATGATGGTTTAACTGAATATCTTGTTAGAAATTTACATAGAGGTCAAAATCTTGAGTTATATTTATCAGATTTAGCTTTTATGATAAATAATGTAGAAGGTTTTCCAGCTATTAATATTATTGATGCCATTGTATATCTTAATGATAATACATTATTTAAATTAAAAAGAGTTTTATCTAAAATATATCTTGTTGATGAAAATAAATATAGAGAAATGTTAAGTCAAGCTAGAATGTTTTTAACACCAGATGCTTATTTAAAATTATTTAGTGCATTAAGTGTAAAAAATAAAATTGTATTAAATAGTATTGATGAGACTTGTTTAGTTGATATGATTAATGCAGTTGATGATATAAAGGCAGCTAGTGTGTTATTTGAAAATCTTAGTTCTACAAATAAAGTAGCTATGAAAGGAATATATAATTATTTAGTTGAACATGAAGCTTATGGAGAAATAGTTTATGCTTTAGGTCATAGTGAAGAAATGGATGTAGATATTGTTAAACATGCAATTGCTTTATTAATTAGAAATACTGATGAAGATATAGTTGTTCCATGTTCTGCTGGTTTTTCAGCTAAAGAAAAAGATGAATTATTTGAATATTTAATTAGTCAATTTGCTAATAATGTTGACCTTAGATATAAATTATGTGATAACTTTATCGCTGTTAATTCATGGCTTGCTGAAATTTATACCACTTATGGTAAAGAAGATTTTGCAAAATTGGAAAAAGGCAGCACTAAATTCTTTAAGAAACTTGGCTTAGATTCATTAGAAACAGGATTAAAAGATCAAGATAGACATAATAAACAGGTTATTGATTTCTTCTTAAGATTAGGTGTTTTAGGTTATGAAATTGATGATGATAATGTAGATGTTATTGATTATTTCTTTGAAAGAAGAATTGGAAATAGTGAATATGATGCTAGTACTTATTTAATCTATCATGATTTTATAGTTGAACGTGATAAAACTGACGAAAGAACTAGTTTAAAAACTAGACTTGAAAATATTGTTAAGACTGATAATAGATATTTAGCTATGCGTAAATATGTAAGTAGTAATCCTACTCCTTCACCTATTTATAGCTATTTGGATAGAGGTTCTATAACTAAAAAAGATGATAAAAAATAGTTCATTTTATGATGAACTATTTTTTATAGAATAAATTTAAAGATTGTGATAATTTTATTGCCAATAAAGTATAAGATAATATCATTTATAAGGGTTATAGTCGTGCAAAATGATATTTTTATTACTTGGTTAATTATTAGTTCGTTTTTAGTAGTTTTTAGCCTTTTTAAGAAGTTTTTTGTATATTTTAAAGTATTTGTAAGTAAATAGATTAAAATAGTTATATAAATGATTTTAGATATAATTATAAATATAGTACCAAATAACATTCCTTTTATGGGAGAATAATTAATAAATGAAGATAATAAGAAACCAATAGATACTCCTTCATATAGAAAATAAATTAATATTATAGGTAACCCTATGATAGTTAAAGATAATACTGATAGAACTATCATAATTAAAAGGTGATTTAAAATATTATTTTGTCTAGTAATATCTAAATTATTTATCATTTTAATTAGTTCAGTATTAATACTTTCTCTAATAAGTTTTTCTTTACTTAAGTATAAATAGATTCCGACTAATATGCTTGTTATAAAAAGCATTAAAAGAAATTTAATGATACTACGATTAGACTTTAGCCACTTAAATTTCATTATCTCACCTATTTAATCATATTATGGGGTTTTATTTTTATGACATATTGGTTATAATTATGTTATTGAGGTGATTATAGATGGCTTATAAACAAAAAAAGAAAAGTGTTGGTGCTAAAGTTATGGTTTGGATTTTAGTTCTAACTATGGTATTTAGTTTTGCTGGTACTTTAATTTATTATATTTTAGCTATGTAGAGGTTTACCTCTTTTTTTGTGCAATAAAAAAGGATTACCACATTTTAGTGTATAATCCTTCTTTTTTATAATAATCATCCATTAGGACTACATATTTAAAGGTACTTAAAAGTTCTTGTTTTGTATATATCATGGCTCTTACTCCACCAATATATGATAAGCTTTCAGCAACATAATATGTATCGTTATCAATACCAATTAACATAGCGATATGGCCCCACCAGTTAAGAAGGTCACCTGCTTTAATGTTATTAATGTTATCTGATAATGTTACAAATTTACCTAAGTCAGTACATTGACCATCTCTTCCGGGATCTTCACCGGCACCAACATCACCCGGTTCGAAACCTGCTTGCTTTAAAGCCCAAGTTACGAAACCTGAACAATCTAGGCCATTTGGTCTTAACTGGCCACTATAATAGCCCCACTCTTTTCTAGTTTCAAGATTCATAAGGTTACATCCCCAGATAGCAGGACCTTTATATGATTTAATTATTTGTTTCTTTTTAGAGTCTGATAAATATAATCCTTTTTTATAATATCGACCTTCTCCATCAGCAATATGGGTATTAATATTACTTTTGTTTGTTGAGGAAATAGGAACTCTACCATTTTCATAGAAATATGGAACACGATAAGCAAACTCTAAAGTTAAAAATCTGGCTGCTGCCAATGCTCCAGCTCTAGTTTGATAGCCGGCTTTATTAACTTTGTATTCTAAGATAGTGTCTAATAATTTAGCTTCTTCTTCGGTATATGCATGGCAAGTCAAAAGTTTTTTCTTTTCTTTTGTGGCGTAAGGTTTAGTTAAAAGATTTGTAACAACTATTTCTAACTTTTGATTAATTTTATCAGAATAAAGATAAGTTTTACCTTCTTTTAAAGCAATTATTTTACCATCTTCATATTTAGCTATATCTGGATCTTTAATTTTAAAATTATAATCTTCTTGTTTAAAGGTTACATCAGAATACTCTAAAGGTGTTGTTTCATCTTTAGTTAAATAAATTATTTGTTCTTTAAAATTAAAGGATAGTATATTAGGAATATAGTCTGCTAAATTATATTCTTTAGATTTATTACCATTTTCTTCTAAATATATTTTATATGTATCTTTAACATTAATACTTAAAGTACACTCATTATTAACACTTGATGAAGTATACTTTTCTTTTTTGCCTTTGGCAAAGCAACTATAAAATTGATTTTTTTCATTGATTTTAATTTTAATAATGGCTTTATTTTGTTTTTCGTCATACTTTTCTAATGTTATTTTTGATATACTTACTGTATTAAAAGCACTATATAACTTATGTACTGATAGTGATATTAAAACTATACTTAATATAATTATTATTAATCTTATAAACCTCTTATTATTCATTGTTATCCTCACAATTAAAGTATATAAAAAAAGATTGAATTAATCAATCTTTATTTTGATAACTTTTTTAAATATAATGCTTTTCTTTTCATTTGAAATCTTGTATAAGCTTTATATTTAGGAATATTGTCTAATATTTGTTTTTGTTTGTTATATAAATGCTCGAAATAGTTTTTATTTGAATACATTAAGATTGGTCCATAAGTTAATTCTTTTAAGTTATATTTTTTATGTCCTTTTAAGAATACAATATTTATATAATAGTTTCCATTATCATAAACAGCTGATTCGTGTGATATAAAGTATCCTTTAGAGGTAATAAATTTTCTTAATATATAATAATCATTATTTGATTGAATAATCATTTTATCTATTTGTTTTAATTTAGGATTACTTAAGATCTTAATGATTGTACTAGAACCCATTCCACTAATTATAAGCGTATTTACCTCTTCAGGTATACCTTTGATACCATCACATAGTTTAGCCTCTATTTCACGCTCTAAATGGTTCTTTTTAATGTTCTTTATACCATTATTTAAAGCATTTAAATTAACATCACTAACATAAGCTTTAGGAACTATTTTATTTTTAACTAGATAGATATCTAAATAAGCATGATCACAACCAATATCAGCAATAACATCTTTTTCAGTTATTAAACCGGCAATTGATTTTAAACGATTAGATATTTTCATTAATCCACCATAAAATCTTTTAATTTTTTAGCACGTGATGGATGTCTTAATTTTCTTAAAGCTTTTGCTTCAATTTGTCTAATTCTTTCTCTAGTTACGTTAAATCTTTTACCAACTTCTTCTAATGTATAACTTGTTCCATCAATTAAACCAAAACGTAGTTCTAAAACTTGTTGTTCACGAGGTTGTAAAGTAGATAAAACGGCTTTGATTTCTTCTTTTAAAATTTCATTTGTTGCATAATCTTCTGGTCTCATTGTTCTTTCATCAGGTACAAAATCTCTTAATAATGAATCTTCTTCTTCACCAATAGGAGTTTCTAAAGATACAGGATCTTGACTAATCTTAATTACTTCTCTTACTTTATCAACAGAGATTCCCATTTTCTTAGCAATTTCTTCTTCGCTTGGTTCACGGTTTAATTCTAAAGTTAATTGTCTTTGAATACGAGCCATTTTATTAATTGTTTCAACCATATGAACTGGAACTCTGATAGTTCTTGCTTGATCTGCTAATGCTCTAGTAATGGCTTGTCTAATCCACCAAGTTGCATATGTAGAGAATTTATATCCTTTATCACAGTCGAATTTTTCAACGGCTTTCATTAAACCAATGTTACCTTCTTGAATTAAATCTAAGAATAATAAACCACGTCCAACATATCTTTTAGCAATAGATACAACTAAACGTAAGTTAGATTCAGCTAAGATATTTTTAGCTTCTTCATCACCAGCAGCAACTTTTAATGATAATTTCATTTCTTCTTCTGGAGATAATAAGCTAATACGACCGATTTCTTTTAAATACATACGTACTGGGTCATTAATATTAATATCTTTAGTTAAATCTTCATCATTTAGAACAACAACTTCTTCTTCCTCTACTTTATTACCACCAGCGTTACTTTCAGCTTCTGAAGTAACCACGGCAATACCATTTTTAATTAAGTCATTATAAAGTTCATCTAAAGCATCACTATCAATTTCTAAACCTTTTAATACTTCTGCTAATTGTTCAAAGGTAATATAACCATTTTTCTTTCCTAATACGATTAATTCTTGTTTTCTTTCTTCAAAAGTTTTAATTTCTTTAACAACTTTTGCCATTATTCTTCACTCCCTCGTTTTAACTTAATGATTAGATCATTTAGTTCTTCTTGTCTTTTAATGTCTGTCTCATTTTTTAATTCATTTTTTAATTTATTAATTTGATTTTCAGTAATCCACTCTTTAATCATCTTAATATAATTATCAAAATCTGCTTCAATATTAGTAATTCCTTCATATTCATTAATTATTCTAAAGATAGTATCTTTATATGGTAAATCACTAATATAAGTAATAAAATCTGCTAAATTAAATTCACCATTAATGGTTTTGAAAGCTATTATATCATTAGCTATTAATTTGTAAACCTTTTCTGGAAAATAATTTAAATCTCGCTGATATTTCTTAATATATGGTTCATTATTCATCATAATATAAAGAATTGCTTCAGCTGCTTTACTATATTTATTTAATTTAATTTTAGGTTTAGGTTTTTCAATAACCTGAGGTTTAACCTTTTCTTTTTTTATTAATTTAGCATTAAGTAAATCTTTATCTATTTGATAATCTTCACTTAATTTATTAATAGTAATTGTTTTTAAAATATCATCATCACTTTTATTAAGTTCATCAATTACTTCATTAATATAATCTGCTAATTCATCAGCTTTATTTAAATTACGTTTATTTTTATAGTAATTTAACTTAAAATCAAAGTAAGTAAGAGCGTTCTTAATATTATCTTTAAAAGCATCAATTCCATTCTTTAAAATGTATGAATCAGGATCTTTTTCACCAGATAATCTAACAACATTTACTTCCAGTCCAGCTTCTATTAAAGCTTCACCATTAGCAATAGTACTCTTTTCACCAGCAGAATCATTATCCATCATCAAAATAACTTTACTATTTAATCTTTTAAGTAAGTTAATATGATCTTTAGTTAAAGCAGTACCCATTGTAGCACAAACATTTTTAACACCATTAGAATAGATTCTAATGGCATCAATTTGCCCTTCTACTAAAATAACTGTTTTAGTCTTCATACTTTCTTGTTTACATTTATCATAGTTATATAAAGTATTTCCTTTTTTAAAGATAATACTTTCTCTAGAATTAATGTATTTACTAGTATCTTCATTATTATAGATACGTGCTGAATAAGCAATAACATCTCCTTTATCATTTCTAATTGGAAAAGTTATTCTATTTCTAAATAAATCTAGAAGACCATTTTCACCATGATTAGCTAAACTTAAATCAACAATCTCTTTTTCAGTATAACCTTTAGATAATAATATTTTATTTAAATTATTATCATTTAAAGCTAAACCAATACCAAATTCTTCAATTGTCTTTTCATCAAGCTTACGATTATTAATAAGATATTCTTTAGCTTTATTACCTAAAGAACTATTTAAATTATTAATAAATAATTTATTAGCAAGTTCAACTAAATCATAGTATCTTTTATTAGGAGTATTTTTCTTAACATCGACATTTAAGTTATACCCTATTTTATCGGCAACAGTTTTAACTGCGGTAACAAAATCTACATTTTCATAATTTTCTATAAAGGTAAATACATTTCCAGAATTACCACAAACGAAACATGTATATATTTGTTTATCAGGAGATACACTTAAACTTGGTGAGTGATCATCATGAAATGGACATAAACCAAAGAAGTTCTTACCTTTGGGTTCAAGATTAATATATGATGATATAATATCAACAATATTAGCATTATTACGTATGTTATTAATATCTTCGTTTGGTATTACAGCCATAAAAACACCCTCTAATATTTATTTATTACCCTTAAGTACTTGATTTCCTTTAAATTTTTAACAAAAAAGTTAAATTTCAGAAAATTTTGTTATATTTTAGCATATTTTATGATTTTTTTGCATAAAAAAAATATCAGTTTTCTGATATTTTATTTTTCACACAATTTATCAATGGTGTCATGACACATACTTCCAATTACTACTGCGCCTAGGGCGGATAGTGGCGGATATATTATGTATAATCCTGCTGTTACTAAACCGATGATTATTGAATAAATTATTTTACCTTTATATGTTCTTGGGCTAGTTAGTGAGTCAGTGGCGATAAATACATAAGTAAAAAGAATTCCATTTGAGAAGATATGATCGATTGATTTACCAATATCATTGGTTATGACTGAGTAAATAATGATTCCTAGAGAAAAGACAATACTTGAGTAGAAAGGTATTTCTTTTTTATAGAATTTTTGATTACATAGGATTATTAAGCTTATTATTAATAGGATAACATGGGTAGTATTTACTCCTCCACTACCTCTACCTATTAAATAATCTAAGGCATCTAGATTTAAATTATTTACTTTTTCATAGGCATTATTAAAGGTAAATGTTCCGGTTATATGGATGATAAAGATAATTATTAGTGCCGTTAAGGCGACAATGTTTACTTTATCATGTTTAATAAATTTACTTAGTAATAGCATGATAAATGTTACTAATGTAAATAATATTATGTTGGTATTGATGCTTATAACTGAAGCAATTAATAAGCCATATAAGGGATGATATGAATCAAAGATGATATGTTTTAATTTACCTGGCTTCTTTTTGATTATTTTTTCATAGATTATATTTACCAAAACACCAATGGTAAAACCTAAGATATCTAAAATAAGTGGTTTTAAGAGTCCAGGGATGCCTACTAAATCATTTAGATATAATTTAATACCATTTTTATAAAAACCGGTTATTAATAAAGGAATTAGGGATATGAATAAATAGATATTAATCTTTTTTTGATTAAGATTATTTTTTAAATAGTTATTCATTTTGATCACCTGGATTTCTTTTAGCTGGGCAGATATATGTACATATGTTACAGTGTAAGCATTCATTCATTTTATAACCTGATTTAGGATCTGCTCCGACTGGACAATAGGTATTACATAAACCACAATTAATGCATTTGGTTGCTCGTGATTTATCTATGGTATTAATAAATACACTTCTTATTTCAGGAGTTATAATGGCGTTTAAGCTATTTATTTCATAACCAGATAGTAAGCCATTAATGATGATATGATAATCATTACTTTTAAATTTAAATTCTTTTTCAAGAATATCTTTGATGTTAGTACCTATTTTAACTTTCATTACTTTTGATTTAGTTAATAAGTCACCTGAGACAGTTATTAGTTTTTCACTGATTGGTCTTTTACGTTTTAAAACGGTATAGATGGCATAGATGTCTTCAACGGTTAGAACTGCAGTATTTTCTTCTTCTAGATGAAATTCATTTAATAAGACTTTAGGATGACCGGCTGGATATAAATCTGGTAATAGTTTTAAATCGATATTTGGATAGGTTCCAATTTGATTAACTAAAGTTACTACGTTTTCTTGATCGTTATTTTTAATAGCAAAGAAACATTTGTCTATTTCTAGGATTTTGCATAGAGCATCAATACATTCTAGAATTTCATCAGTATGAGCACTTATAAGATAACTTAGGGTTTCTTCATATGGTTCATAGTCAATCCCGTTAATTATTAAGTTATCTTTAGTTATGGGTTTAAAACAAGCATTATATTCTTTAATTAGAGATAATAATTCTTCTTTAGAATAAGTACTGATATCTTTTTTACTACCTCTTAGTTTACATGTTTCTTTAAAGTTGTTTTCAATAACGATTGCTTTAGATAAATTGCCATTAATGATGGTTTCACATAATCCCATGATATTACCGGAAACAGGACTATAAACTTTTTTATCTTTATTAGTTAAGATGACACTATTTAAGTTTACTAGTTCATGGTTTTTTATTTTTAATTCATAATCTTTATCATAAGGTATATAGATATAATCAGCATCTAAATACTCTTTTATTTCTTTATTACATTTAATTAAAGGGTTTTCTTTAATCTGGTATAACTTCATATTTTTACCACCTTAATTCATTATATAATAGATTATAAATTAATGCAAAAGAAAAAGCCTTGATTAAGGCTTAATTATTTTTAAGTACTTCTAAAGCTTTACGCATTTTTAAGTCATAGCTAATCATATCTTCTCCGCCGATCATTTGTAATAGATCTTCTTCAGATACTTCATATTTTTTAGCCATAGCTGTTGTTTCAGCTTTTGTTTCTTCAGCTGTAATTTCAATTTTTTCTTTTTCAGCAATTGCTTCTAATAAATATCTTGATTTAATTCTATTGATTGCTTCTGGTTCCATCATTTTCTTTAGACTTTCCATAGTTGTTTTAGTAAATTCTAAGTATTGTTCTAAAGTGATTCCTTGCATTTTTAATTCATCACGATATTGATTTAACATACGATTAATTTCTTCGTCTATGATTTCTGGATTTACTTCTACTTCCATATTTTCGATAGCTTTATTTAATAATTCACCGATGTATTTGTTTTCAGCATCTGCTTCTTTATGTTCAGTTAAATGTTTTTCAACTTCTTTTTCTAATTCTTCTTTAGTTTTAACATCTTCATAACCTAAATCTTTAAAGAAATCTTCATTTATTTCTGGTAATACTCTTTTTTTGATTTTAGTTACTTTAACTTTGAATGTAACGTCTTTTCCTTTTAGATTATCTACATATTCATCTGGGAATTTTAAGTTTAATTCTTTTTCTTCACCTATTTTCATTCCAACTAATCCTTCTTCAAAGCCAGGAATAAATGTGTGAGAACCTATTTCAAGTGGATAGTTAGTTCCTGTACCACCATCTAATTTTTTACCATCTACAAAACCTTCAAAGTCAATAACAGCAGTGTTACCTTCTTCAACTGTTCCTTCTTCTAATTCAACAATATCAGCTAAATGTTCTTGTAAGTGAGTAATTTCATGTTCTACTTCTTCTTTAGTTACTTTAACTTTTTCTTTTTTGATACCTAATGCTTTATATTTGCCTAATTTAACTTCAGGTTTTTCAATGATTGTGAATTTGAATTCTACACCATCGGCATTAATAGATGTAATATCTAATTTTGGTTCACATACAGGAACTGCTTTTGATTCTTCTAAAGCTTTATGATATGCATCATTAATAGATAAATCTACAGCATCCATAAATAGTGATTCAATACCAAATTTTTTGATATAGATATCTTTTGGACAACTTCCTTTTCTAAAACCATCAACTTTTAAATCTTTTTTCTTATTATTGAAAGCTTTATCTAGGGCTTTAGTCCATTCTTCTTTTTCTAAACGAATTGTTACTTCTTTTACATTTTTCATTTATATTTTCTCTCCTTTAAGCCCTTTTATTATACTTTATCTAGGAATTTAATGCAACCACAAAAAGTTATTGTTTAAGTTTTTGTTTTGTGTTATGATAAGTAACCAAGGAAGAGGTTTTAAAGATGAAAAATAAGTTAAAGAAAGTATTTAATTTAAGTGATGAGGCTATTTCTATTATTGAGGCATTAATACCATTAGATGACTTTAAAATTGCTTTAGAAGAAGATGGATTGTTTCCAAATACTAAGAGTAATATAGTTATAGAGAAGGGTTTTATTACTGATAATGATTATGCTTATGCAATATTTCATTTAGGTAGTGATAGTAATTTAGAAGTTATGTCAGCTTATGCTGATCAAAAACATTTCTTTCATGAAAAAATTCATGGTATTATTAGTCCTAATAATGATTATAGAGTTGTTTTTAGTGTATCCACTAATGCTGATGGAACTGAAAGAAAAGTTTTGGGTAAACAAGATAATGATGGTTTTGCTTATTATGGTGAAGATAAATATTATCAAGCTACTCATCAAGATGAATTTAAAGAAGAAGTTAAACCAGATATGGTTATAACTAGTTCAGAGTTAGATGAACTTTTAGGTGAGGATTTTTCTAATAATAAAACTAGATTATTAACTGGAAGAATAGCTTTTAAAAATTTATGTGAAAGAGATCTAATTAGTAAGAAAAAAGAAAAAGAAGGAATTAAATTTAATTAGGAGGAATTATGATGATTGAAAGAATATTAAAGGAAAAATTACATTTAAGTGATAAACAGATTGAAGATTTAAATACTTTAATTTATTTTGAAGGTTATGAAGTTAGTGATGAAATTAGTGTTGATGGTAATAGTGTTGTACTTGTTTCTAGATTTGCAGAAACTCATAATGATTCGATTGTAAGAATTACTTATGAACCTATTTCTCAAAATATTTTAGTTAGAATGAGATCTTTTGTTTATGGAAAAGATGAAGAAGCTATTAGTGATTCTAAAATTGTTTTAGGCAAAAACGGTAAAGTTGATTTAGCAATGGAATATCAAGCTAAGGGTGAAACTATTAGAGGTAATATTGTTAATGGTGTATATACTTATTATAGTGATAGAATGTATGCTCATGAAAATATATTAGATAGTGTTAAATGTGATGTTGTTACAGCTACTTTACTTGGTAAGGTTAAATTTTTAGCTAATGCTAAAACTGAATTACCTTTAGATAAACCTATAAGTAATGATGGGTTTGTATTATAGGTGTTAAGTATGATAGTTATTGAACATTTTATTAATAGTAGATTGGGTATTGACGTTGATTCACCTTTAATGAAAGAGATTACTACTTATTTAATAAGTGAATAATATGAACCTCTTTATAAGCTTAATTCAGTTCCGGGAGATCGAGTTTATGTTGCGAGTAAGGATTATTCTAAAAGTGCAGCTATTTATAAAATTAATGGTGTTGTAATAATTGATGAAGATGTCTATGATTTAAATGATGAGTCAGTTACTTATGGTTATATTAAGACTAAAACTATAGAGCTTTCTATGGATGGTGAAAGTGTTTGTGTTAAACCAAGGATATCACTTAATAATGGTTTAAGAGTAATATATGCTTATGGTAAGTTTGGTGATGATACAGATGGCTATTTTATTGATTATACCAATGGTGATGGAATTCATGATTGTCAAAAAAAGATTGATTTTAAAGCAGTTAATTATTTTAGTCATGAATTTAAAAGTACAGGGATATGGACTACGGTATCTGTTCGTGAACTTGAAAAGAAAGCTAATCATTTACTTAGAGAGAAAGAATTTGGAATTAAAAGTAATAAATTAGATTAATAAAAAATCGTTAAGCAACCTTAACGATTTTTATTTGATATGAACCAGTTGGAGATTCAACATTGATTGTGTCTCCTTCTTTTTTACCAATGATAGCTTTACCTATTGGTGATTCGTTTGAGATTTTATTTTCAAATGGATCAGCTTCCATTCTACCTACAATACTATATACTTCTTCTTCATCATCATCGACATAAGAAATGGTTACTGTTGAACCTAAATCTACTGTATGATTAGATGATTTTTCAATTATTTGAGCGTTTGCTAACATGAATTCTATTTGTTTAATACGGCCTTCTACTTCAGCTTGTTCATTTCTAGCAGCATCATAGTCGGCATTTTCTGATAAGTCACCTTGAGCTCTAGCATCTTTAATTGCTTCAATTACTCTTGGTCTTCTAACATTTTTAAGGTTATTTAATTCTTCTTCTAATTCAAGAAAACCTTCACTAGTTAATAATATATCTTTTTTTGACATTTAAATCAAATCTCCTTCAAAAATAAACTTAAATAAGGATACTATAAAAACAGTTATTTGTCAAACACTTTTAGGCGCATAATGTCATTTTCTTGTAAAGGTAAATTTATACGCATTTTAAAGGTCATTTGAGCTTGATTAGCTTTTTCGATAGGAATCATATCCTCATTAAAGATTTCTTCTATAGTATAGTCTAAAGTATCAAAATTAGGACTAATAAATTGGACTTTAGTACCCTTTTCAAAATAATTTCTTTGTTCGAAAGTAATTAAACCATTATCATTAGATTTAACAATGGCTAAGAAGTCTTGATTAGATACTTCATTTTTACCATCGGTATAGTATTGTTCTTTAACGGTTGGGAAAGAATTAAAGAACTGAGGAGTACTTTCACGATTAGCACATCTATTTAATATTTTTAAATAATAAGATGTTAATTCATCAGTTAAGGTATTATTTTTAATATTATCAATAATTTTACGATAAGATAAAAGAACAGTAGCGATGTAATAAATAGAACGCATTCTTCCTTCTATTTTAAATGAATTAATGCCAACATCGATCATATCTTTGATGTTTTCAATCATATTTAAATCTTTAGGGCACATTTGATAAGTATCTGATAATTCATTATTGTTTTCATCAGAATATGAGAAAGTCCATCTACAGATTTGCGCACAGCCTCCACGATTGGCATCTCGATTAGTTGCATAGTTACTCATAATACATCTACCACTTATAGAAGTGCACATGGCACCATGAATAAAGGCTTCTAAATCTAAGTTAGTGTACTCTTTAATTTCTTTAATGTTTTCTTTTGAACTTTCACGAGCTAAAACAACTCTTTTAGCGCCAAGTTCTTTATAAAAAAGTGCAGTTTCTTTATTTAAAGTACTAGCTTGAGTAGAAACATGTAATTCCATTTTTAAGTTTAGTTCTTTCCATAAGTGCATAATATAGATATCACTTACAATGATGGCATCTACCCCTACTTCATCTAGATATAATAAGTATTCTTTTAAACCGTTAATATTTTCATCATGTAAAACAATATTAACAGTTACATAAACTTTTTTATTTAGGTTATGAGCATAATTAACAGCTTCTTTGATTTCTTCATTAGTAAAGTTTTTAGCGTTAGCTCTTAAACCAAAGTTTTGACCACCAAAATAAACAGCATCTGCTCCATAATGAAGAGCTATTTTTAATTTTTCAAAATCGCCAGCTGGGCTTAATAACTCAATCATTAATATCACCTATTCTATATATTGTTTTATTTTCATAAAAACGATTATCTTCGTTAAAATGTTTACCATTTAAAGCGTCTATTATATCTTTTGGAGTCAATTCATTGGGATCAATATAATAATATAAAATTTTACTGTCATCGATATTTGATAATTTATCTATTAAGTTAAAATATTTATGATAGAAAAGAACTGTTCCGTAGTCATTTTCAATAGCTAGAAATTCAATATTATTATTAGTTCTTAAAATACCCTTTTTGATGCCTTTTAAGCCTTTATATTCATTATAGTATGTTAATAGATGTCTACGAGAATACATAGCCATATTAAGGCCTAAAATGGGTAATATAACATTCTTAGTTGTACTTGATAAGATATGATCTAATTCAAAATGTTCTAATTCATTAGATAAGCAAACACTATAAACTTTATCTAACCAAATATTAATTGAATGAGAATTAGTTACAAAGTGAGCTTGATTCCATATTAAGTTAATATTTGTATCTTTTAAGATTTGGTAAACAGCAATATCTTCATAAAAAATACCACTAACAAAAGATAAATTATCTTTTAATGCTCTAAATGAATCACAATCTTTATTTTCAAAGACACGATTAACTAAGAGATATACATTAATATTTAAATCTTTAAGTTCATCTAAAGTAAAAGAATTATAACCTATTGAGTACCCTTTTAATGGAAAAAGAAAGTTAGATATTCCCACTTTCTTATATTCTTCTATTTCAGATAAATTATTAATACGAACTAATAACTTATTATTTTTTATCATTGTTACGTTTAAAGCTTACTGATAAGCCATCTCCAATATCATAAAATTTAGTAATATAGTCTTTATTTTGATTTAAAAATTCAATGTATTTTTCAATTTTATCTACGATTCCTCTTAAGTTTTTACTTTTAATTGTTCCTTTATTATTTACTAAGCCATGAAATTTTAAGTTATCAGTAATAATAACTCCACCTGGATTTAAATAATTACAGAACTTTTCAAAGTATTTAATATATCCACCTTTAGCAGCATCGATAAAAATTAAGTCATATGAATGTCCGGCTAGATTTACTTCTAGAGCATCGTTATAAACGATATCAATTCTTTTGTCTAAGCCACATGCGTTAACATTTTTAACGGCTTCACGATATCTCTTTTCATCTCTTTCAATGGTTGTAATTTCAACTTCTGATGTAGCATTGGCCATAAGGATAGCTGAGTATCCAATGGCAGTACCAATTTCTAAAACACTTTTAACGTTGTTCATTTTGATATATTTCATGATAAATTTAATTGAATCTAATTCAATTATAGGAACATTATTTGCTTCAGCATAACGTTCCATTGCTAATATGGTTTCTTTCACAAAAATCACCTACTTCGTATTATATCACATTATATTTTATGAAAGCAAATAGATAAAAAGGACTATGGCTAGTATTGATACCATAATCCTTCTTTTTTTAAGTTTGATACTACTTTAGTATGTTCGTTATATGTTTTACTAAAGTAAGTTTTTTTATTTTTATCAGCAACAAAATAGAAATAATCATTCTTCTTTGGTTCAATGGTTGATGAGATTGAATTTAAGCTTGGACTACAAATTGGACCAACTGGTAATCCTTTAATTGGACATGAACTTTCAGCTCTTGTATTATAACCATTACATGCTTTTAAATTACTCCAAGATAAGTCTTTATTAAAGTTCTTTTGAACTCCATAATATGTTGTGACATCTGATCCTAAGGTCCAACCAGCATCAATACGATTGTAAAATACTCCAGCTACACCAGCACGGTCATCACTTCCTGCACCTTCTAACTCAATTATAGATGCTAAAGTAAGTAATTCATGAATATTTAAATTAGATAAGGTTATTTCATCTTTATAAACTTCTAATTTTTTACCCATTGTTTTAATCATTTTAGTTAAGATTTCTTCAATGGTAGCATTCTTCTTAAATGTATATGTATCTGGAAATAAATAACCTTCTAAAGGATAATATATTTTTTCATTTTTAATATCTTCGGTAATAAACCAATAATTTTCAATTAATTTATTTATAAATTCTTCATTTGAAGCAGCTTCTTTTATTTCATCAATTGTATAATTAAAGTTATCACTGATGATTTTAGCATAGTCAGTAAATCTTTTTCCTTCAATAAAGGTAACTGATACACCCTCATTTTCAATAGATGCATTACTATTTAAAACTTCTATAATTTCATCAACACTCATACTTTTAGATAAGTTGTAACTTCCGGCATATAATTCTTTAGTACTATTAAGTTTGATATATACTTTAAAGAATAAAGCATTTCTAATTAGTCCCTCTTTTTCTAATTTTTCAGCAATGGCATTTTTACTTGAACCTTGTTCAACTACAAAGACGATATTACCTTCATCTTTAGAATCAATTGGCGATAAGTAAATACTTGAAATAACTATTATGCCTATTAAACCAGCAATAATTACTCCGAAAAGTATAATTAACCACTTACTAATTGAGTGTTTGCTTTTACTAGTTTTTGGCACTATCATCACCTATTTTCTCTTGCAATGATGATAGGAGTTTTTCAATGTTTTCCCATTCTTCCTCTGATTCAATTTTACCTAAATTTGGATCTTTGCCAGTTGGATCAAAAGTATTAGCATATACTTTAATGTTTCCGTTTTCATCTAAAGAATTATCAGTAAAGACTATATAACTCTTTTTAAATTTATCATCATCAAAGGTAAATAATACATCACAAACTAATTCTTCACCTTTATTATTTGTTATTGTAAACTTTCCACTACTTTTATCCATTATTTATTTCCTTCTTTCCTTAAATATGTATCTAAAATTATACATGCAGATAATTCATCGATAACATTCTTTCTTTTTTTACGTGATACATCGGCATTTATTAGTATGTTTTCAGCTTCGACAGTACTTAATCTTTCATCAATAAGATTTACTTTTAGTTCTTGTTTTGATTCTAATTTTTCTTTAAAGGATAAGCTTCTTTCAGAAGCAAATCCTAAGGAGTTATCCATGTTTTTAGGTAAACCTAAAACTAGAACTTCAATTTTTTCTTTTTGAATTATTTCAAGAACTTCGTCAATGGCATCATCAACGTTTTTAAATCTAATTAATTTATATGGTGAGGCAATAAGACCACTTCGATCACTTGTTGCAAGTCCTAAGGTTTTAGTTCCTAAGTCCATTCCTAGACATTTCATTTTGTTAAATAACTTCCTAGGACTGTCACTAATATTTTAGTACGATCTAATTGTAAGATTTTATCTCGGGCACCTTTATAAGATGAGATGTAACCAGGATCTCCTGATACTAAATATCCTACTAATTGATTAATAGGATTATATCCTCTTTCTTCTAAAGATTCATAAACTTCAAATAAAGTTTGACTAATAAGAGCATCTTCAATTTCTTGTCTTTCAAACAGATTTGTTTTCTCTAACATACTACCACCTCAGATAATAATATTTTAACATTTGTAGAGTTCTTATTCAAGGTTATGGGCAAAAAAAGAATCATAAATTTTTATGATTCTTTGTCAACGTCTGATATTTCTTTAGTTTTCATTAAATCCCTTAAAGCATCATCGACACTTGTAGATTCATTTTCTAAATCTGTGAAGGTTTTTTGTAATAATTCTTCACGAGCTAAAGCTTCTTTCTTTTCCTCTTCAGATTTTAATTCTGAGGCTTTTTTCTTATCTTTCTTTTTATAGAAGAAGATAAAGTACGCAGCTAAACCAATAATTAAAGTACTACCTACTATTAATAAAACAATTAATAATGTATTATTCTTTTTCTTATTTTCGGTTTTAATAACTGGTGATGTAGTTGTATTTTCTTCTTCTTTAAACTCTTGTCTAGTAACAGTAATGTTATATATTTTCTTTTCTTCGGTTTCAGCTGATGTTACAGTGATTGTAATAACATTTTCACCAACTTTAAGATTTTCATTACCTTTAATTTGAATATCAGCGTTTTCGTCTTCACCTAAAGCATCTATTTCGATACTTTCAGTTTCATAACTTACGGTTGCTGTATAATCTAATTTGTTTTTATCAAATTCTTCATTAATATTAAATCCTTTAATATTTAAACTAGCTAAGAAATTTGATCCATCAGTAGTTTCTCCACGATAAATGGTAAATTTATATATTTCAGTATTTTTACCATCTTCACTTGTAAAAGTAAAGATAGCAATGTTTTTACCCATTGAAATATTGATTTTATTTGGAACATTTGAATCAGGGGTACAACCCATTGTACAACTTACTGAGAATGTAGCTCCGGTTTGTTCAGTAGTTGGTTTAATAGTTATTTGTTTAATTGTATCTTTATTAACGTATATTTTATAGTCTTTAATACTTTTATCAAATGCAGGTTTGATTGTTGTATTAGCAACGGTAAAACCACTTAATTTAGCACTTGTATTTAATGCAGCAGTAGTAGTTTTAGGATTATTTCGAATAGTAAACTCTTTTTGAATACTATCGCCACTAGTACTTGTTTCTTTATTCTTAAATTCAATATTAGTTATTTGAAATAATGTTTTAGTTGAATAAGATACATCATCTGGTAAAGTTAAAGCAGTAATAATAATTGTACCAATATTACCTGATGATAATTTTTCACTAGCAGCAATAAAGACACTATCATCAGTTAAAGCTTGCGCATAACCAAAAGAATTATTATCAAGTGTTGGTCTTAATAGACTCTTATCATAGGCAAGTTTAAACTGAACTTTATCAACACTTTCTCCACTACCTAAATTAAGTTTAATATTAACTTTAATATTTCCATCTTCAGAAATAGTATTACTATCTGGTTCTAAAGATAAACTAGCAGCATTAACATTTAAAGTAAACGCAAATGCTAATAATAACGCTAAAATATATTTTTTAATTCTCATTTAACAACCTCTTTTACTATAAACTAATTTTATCATATTATGATAATTTTGCAAGTACATAATAAATTATATTAGTTTTAAAAGTATTTCATTCATAACATAAATCTTTTCAGGATTTATAAATAGATAACCGTTTTTATAAATAAGATCTTTATTTTTTATTAAAGGTTTAACAGGAAAGACATCTTGAATGTTTACTTCATACTTATCATAGAACTCTTGCAAGTTAATGCCTTCCATCTTTCTTAGACCTAACATGACTTCATATTCCATAATTTCTTGTTTAGATAATAAAGCTTCAGTTTCACGATACTTTTCATCAGCATAGTCATTTAGATTTTTAGTATTTTCATATCTAAAGCCATTAATATAGCCAGCTGCGCCTAAACCAAAACCATAATACTCTTCATTGTTCCAGTAACTTAGATTGTGTTTTGATTCATGATTAGGTAGTGCAAAATTACTAACTTCATAATGAACATAATTTTTTCTTTTTAGTTTCTTACAAATATATTCATACATCTTAGCATCTAATTCTTCATCAATATTAGTTACATGAGCATTATTTATTTTAGTATGTTTTTCAATGATAAGTGAATATGTACTAATATGTTCTGGTTTTAACTTTAAGAATAGTTTAATATCTTTCTTTAAGGTTTCTAAAGTTTCACCAGGAATAGCATACATTAAATCTAAATTAATATTATTAATGCCATAATATCTGATTAAATTCATCTTAGTACGAATGTCTTCAAAGTTAGATTCTCTTTCCATAAACTTAAGATTTTTAATATTAAATGATTGAATACCAATACTAACACGATTAACTCCTTTAACAGCTAATTTAGCTACTAAACTATCATTTATATCATCTGGATTACATTCAAAAGTTATTTCACAGTCAGTTGTACGATTAAATACTTTAATGATATCAAATAACTGATCTAACTCTTTTTCTTTTAAACAAGAAGGTGTTCCACCACCAATATAAATTGTATTAACCTTCTCTCCCATATAAAATTCATTTACTTCTTTTGCTAAAGCATCTAAATAAGTTGATGCAAACTTTTCGTTATAAAACATTTTACAAAAATCACAATAAGAACAAATATTTTTACAAAAAGGAATATGAATATAAACATGCTTCATATTTTACCACCATTTAAATTATACTTTCTTTGCAAGGGAAAAACAATAAAAAATTAATTTATGGCTTTAAAATATAAAGCATTATCAATAATTTATATCTATTATTTCCATTAGGGATATCTTCACTATTATATTCAAACAAATCAGCTCCCATTAAAAAAATTCATATTTAAGATCGTTATTATATAGTTTTTTTGCGATTTATTTCTCCATCGGTATTAAAATATGATTCTAAATAATAAAATATATCTTCATAAGTAATGTCTTTAGTCTTTGTATAATTATAATAAGTTAATCCAATAAGACATTAATAGAATGAGAATAATTAGAGAACAAGCAACTATAAGTTATATATATTTATTTTAAAATAAAAATAGGAAATATATATACTTCCTATTTATCTGTTTTTAAAATACTTAAGAAGGCTTCTGGTGGGACTTCAACTGAGCCTACCATTTTCATTTTCTTTTTACCTTCTTTTTGTTTTTCTAATAGTTTTCTTTTTCTAGATACATCTCCACCATAACATTTAGCTAGAACATTTTTCTTCATAGCACTGATGTTTTCTCTAGCAATTACTTTTGAACCCAGTGATGCTTGAATTGGAACTTCAAATAGTTGTCTTGGAATAAGGGTTCTTAGTGATTTTGTAATCATCATACCACGGTGATATGCAGCGTCTTTATGAACAATAAGTGATAAGGCATCTACTATTTCTCCGTTAATTAAGATATCCATTTTTACTAAGTCACTTACTTTATAGTCTGATATTTCATAATCAAATGAAGCGTATCCTTTGGTATAACTTTTTAATTTATCAAAGAAATCAAAAACGATTTCAGCAAGAGGTAATTCATAGTGAATGTTTACTCTTTTTTCATCAATAAATTCAGTGGTTTTATAGATACCTCTTTTTTCTTGGCATAAGTCCATGATAGGTCCGATGTATTCACTCGGAACAAAGATACTAGCATTAACGTATGGTTCCATTATGCTGGCTATTTTAACTTTATCGGGCATTTCACAAGGGTTATCTACTTCAATGGTTGTGCCATTAGTTAAATTTACTTTATAAATAACTGATGGACTTGTTGCGATAATATCAATATTAAATTCTCTTTTGATACGTTCTTCAATTATTTCCATATGAAGAAGTCCTAAGAAACCACATCTAAAGCCAAAACCAAGGGCTTCTGATGTTTCGGGATCAAATGTTAATGAAGCATCATTTAATTTTAGTTTTTCTAAAGCTTCTTTTAGATGATCAAATTTATTTGGTTCGATTGGGTAAATGCCGCTATAAACCATGGGTTTCATTGGTTTATAACCTGATAATGGTTCGGTTGCTTTATTTTCTTTAGTTGTTATGGTGTCTCCTACTCTTACGGTGTCAATGGTTTTAATGCTGGCTGCTATCCAGCCTACTGAACCAGCTGTTAGTTTATCTAGGGTTTTAGAAGTTGGAGTGTTAACTCCTAATTCGGTTATTTGATATTCTGCACCAGTACTCATCATTATAATGGTATCAGATGCTTTTATTTCACCACTTTTAACGCATACTGAGGCAATTACACCACGATATGGATCAAAATAAGAGTCAAAGATTAAGGCTTTAGTACCTCCTTCAATTTCTTTAGGAGGATTAATTCTTTCAATGATGGCATCTAATAATTTATCTACTCCTTCACCAGTTTTGCCTGAACATAAAACAATATCTTCATCTTTAAAACCTAAAACGTCAATAAGTTCTTTTTTTACTTTAGGAATATCTGCATTAGGTAAATCTATTTTATTAATAACGGGAATGATAGTTAAATCATTATTTAAAGCTAAATATAAATTAGCAAGAGTTTGAGCTTCGATACCTTGGGCAGCATCAACTACCAGTAATGCTCCATCACAAGCTGCTAAACTTCTTGATACTTCATAACTAAAGTCAACATGACCTGGGGTATCTATTAAATGCAATGTATATCCTTTATAAGAAAGCTCAACAGCATTTAACTTAATAGTTATACCTCTTTCTCTTTCAATATCCATTGAATCTAATATTTGATCTTTCATCTCTCTTTTAGTAACAGATCCAGTTAGTTCTAGAATACGATCTGCTAAAGTAGATTTACCATGATCAATATGAGCTATAATACAAAAATTTCTAATGTGGTTCATAAAATCACTTCCGCTAAATATTTTATCATAATTTATTTTTTAATTCTATTTCATGTAAATATAAATCATAAGTTTTGTCATCCATTGTATATAAACAGTCAGTAATATCTTTATTTAATTTTAATTGATTATTATAATCATCTAAAAATAAGTATTTAACACTATCTTTGTTACTATCATTAATATAAATATCATACATATTATTATAAGTATGATTTAAATCAATAAAGTTATTTAGAATTATTAAATATACTTTCTTTTTATATAAGCATTTTAAATAATTAAATAAGGGAAAATCAATCTTTAATAAATGGTCACTTTTATCAAAATTAAAGTCTATAAGGGCTATTTTGTTTTTAGATTCAAAGATTACATAACTTCTAACATTATTCTTTTTATCATTAAAGAATTTTAGTAATTTCCATTTACAATTGGTGTTTAAGATATCGTTAATTACTTGGTTTAAATATTCTTCTTTGTTTTGATTCCATAAATAATAAAAAGAATATGGATTAAGCATTGATATTTTTTTCATAAATTCCTCCTATTATTTATATTACAAAAAAATACTTCTTTTCCTTTTTTATTATAAACTAAAAAAGTGACTTTGTAATCACTTTTATTAATCTAATATTGCTTTTATTCTTCTTACGCCTGCTGATGAGGCTTCTTCTTTAACTATTTTGAAGGTTCCTAGTTCACTAGTATTTTTAACATGAGGTCCCATGCAAATTTCTTTAGAAACTGTTCCAATACTATAAACTGTAACAATATCAGGGTATCTTTCGATAAACATGTGTTCTGCACCTTGTTTAACTGCTTCTTCTTTAGACATTTCTTCAATAGTAACATCTAATCCTTGTTTAATCCATTCATTAACTAAGCTTTCAGTTTTTTGTTTTTCTTCATCAGTTAATTTATGATCACATGAGAAGTCAAATCTCATTCTTTCATTAGTAATGTTTGACCCCATTTGATGAACACCTTCACCAATAGCAATTTTAAGGGCAGCGTTAAGTAAATGAGTGGCAGTGTGATACTTTGTTTCGATTTCGGTATTTCCTGCTAAACCGCCTTTAAACATACCTTTAGAAGCTGTTCTGGATTTTTCTTGATGTTCTTTAAATTTTTCTTTAAATCCTTCAGAGTCAACTGTAATACCCTTTTCAGTAGCTAATTCTTCAGTTAATTCGATTGGGAATCCATAAGTGTCATATAATTTAAAGGCAAGATCTTTATCAATTGAAGTTAAATCTTTTGTTTCTTTTTCAAATACTCTTAAACCTTTTTCTAAAGTATGATTAAATTTATCTTTTTCTTTCTTTAATTCAGATAAAACAATATCTTGATTCTTTTCTAATTCACTATAATATTTTTTATATTTATTAATAATTAATAAAGCAATTTCTTCTTCCCAATTTGAATTAATATCGATATTTAATTTTTTAGCATGTCTAATTGCTCTTCTAATTAATCTTCTTAAGATATAACCACGATCAGTATTAGATGGTACAACATGGGCTTCATCGCTTAAAATAAAGCATGATGTACGAATATGATCAGCAATTATACGCATAGATACTTCATTACCATGGTATGGTAAATTAGTTATTTCTTCAATTTTTTCAATAACATCTTTCCAGATGCTTGATTCATAATTATCGTTAACACCTTCTAAAATAGCAGCGGTTCTTTCAATTCCCATTCCAGTATCAACATTCTTTTTAGGTAGTTCCGTAACATTACCGTTTTCATCTTTATAGTATTCCATAAAGACATTATTCCAGATTTCAACCCATCTATTATCTTCAGGGTCAAACTTTTCAGGGATTTCATCATTACTTCTAAAATAGAATATTTCGGTATCACCACCACAAGGGCCACTTTCGCCAGCAATCCAGAAATTATTATCGGCATCTAGATAAGCAATTCTTTCATCTTTAATACCTAATTCTCTCCATTTATTAGCAGATACTTCATCTCTTGGAATTTTTTCATCGCCTTCATAAACAGTTACGGCTAATCTGTTGGCAGGAATATTTAAGACTTTAGTTAAGAATTCAAAACTAAAAGAAATACTTTCATCTTTAAAATAATCTCCTAATGACCAGTTCCCCAACATTTCAAAGAATGTATGATGAGTTTGGTCTCCTACTTCATCTAGGTCATTAGTACGAATACATTTTTGATAGTCAACTAATCTAGTTCCATAAGGATGTTCTTTTCCCATTAAATATGGGATTAATGGTTGCATACCAGCAGTATTAAATAAGACGCTTGCATCATTTTCTGGCACAACTGGTGCAGATGGAATTTGTTTGTGTCCTTTACTAATAAAATAATTTATATATAAATCTCTTAAATTCATATTTAGTCCTTCTTTCTTTGCTTTGGAATTAAGTTTTGATTACTTCTTTTACGCATAATGGCCGTGACTTCTTCTTTATAAGCAGGATTAACTTGTTCTAAACGAATATTAATATCGTTATAAACAGTATATATTGATTCATTTAATAGTGCAGCAATTTCTTCAAAAGTATATCCCTCTAATATATACATATATACTTTAATAACTCTTTCTTTAACGGTTGGATTATTAATACTATCATTTTGAGATGTTTTTTCTTTAATTGATGCATCTATTTCAGCAGCTAAATGACCATGTAGTTTTTTTTATTTATCAATATAATCTTTAACTGTGGGAGCACTGATTCCAAATTCTTTAGCAATATCACGATAAGATTCTTTAGTTATTAAATAATATGACCCTACTTGTTCAATTAATTTTTCTCTTTCTTCTTCTGTAAATGTTTTAGCCATAATTTCACCCTCAATAAGAAAATTTTACCATAAAAAAAACTATTTTAAAATAGTTTTTAAACGGCTAAGATGACATATGGATTAGTTTTAGTACCTGTTCCACCAACAATAGCCGTTGATTTTATAGCAATCGCTGGTCTTAGATATGCTGATGGATATGGGATTTCTAGTGAATATATTTTATCTTGATATGTAAATGAAATATAATAGCTACCATTATAATTTGCTGGAGATATAGTCCACCACTCATCATTGCTATTAACATATAAATAAAATGAAGTGTTGGTACTGCTACTTGCTCCAGCAAACATTAATTCATCAGCTGTAAGAAGGCCAATTTTATAAGTTAAAGCACCATTACCTTTAGTTGTATCTGAAACAGTATACTTAGATAAATTACCACCTAAACTATCATTAGGACATACAAGAGATGGTGTATAGGATTTAAAGCGAGTATATGCTCCAAAATACTTATTACTAGTATTATAACTTTTATCGTTACACCAAATAACATCTTCTAAATAATCAGTATAAGCACTTAATTTTTCTTCATACCATGATTCTAATTTTTTTAAGACATCACCTTTGGTAGTATTTTTAAATATTTCACTATAATTTGATTCTCCTATGTAAGATGGTTCTGCTCTAGCTATAGTATCATCTGAATTTATTTTATTTGAAAGAAGTGTAAAGCTATCATTATATGCTAATGGAGATTTAATGATTCCACCACTTTTGTACATTAAAGCAACT
>SFSZ01000038.1 GCA_004563275.1 bacterium | reverse complement strand
TCCACCAATGAGTATGTTTACTCCTAATAATGATAGACAAGAAAAGAAAAATAAAGTTATAGATAAACTATTGGAATTCTTTGATAAATTCTTCAGTATATCTAACAACAAATTCTAATTTAGTGGTATAATATATATAAATAATAGAGTGTGTTTCATTTTTAAGATGGAATATGCTCTTTTTTAGTTAGGAGGAATATCATGATTCCAGAATTAGTTTTTAATAATAATATGGAAAAATTAAATAAAGGGGATACCAAAGTAATAAAACGTTTAAGGGAAGAATTAAAAAATTATAATATGATTGATTTTCTATCACAAATATCTGGATTAATTTTAATTCCTGAAAATCAAAGTAAATCGGTTATTTTTCAAGCAATTATAAGTACGGCTCTATCACTAAAGCACGATGATTTTAAGAGTGAAAATATAATGAGTCGTAATAAGCTTGAGTACTTCATTAAAGAATTTTCAAATCTTAATAGAAAAAATATGATAGATCCTCCTGAATTTCCTTTTGCATTACCTGTCATTTATTATGGAAATTATCATTTGTTTATGGGAGCTAGCACGTTAGCTCCACATTATTTAGATCATATGTTAAAAATATTGGGTGTCCATAAAGAGGACTTTCCAAATGAAGATTATAGAAAATTTAATACTATTGTTAAGGGTTTACTAAATGTATCAGAGTTTGTTTATAATTCATTAAATATTAAACTTAACGATTTAAAATCTTTTAATAAAGATATAGATATCAAAATACCTTCAGCTAACGTTCTTAAATCCAGTAAAGAAACAGTGACTTTTAGTAAAGAAGATATGGTTGAATTATTTGGAGAACAATATGAACAACTTGTTATTGAATTTGGAAAAATAAGTATTGATGAAATAGATGATTTCGATAATCAAAAGTTTTATCGTAAACCATTTGTTAGATATGGTGAGAAATTCGTTTTGGTAGATTGCACTGTTATTATTATGTTATTAATGGATATGATAATAAAGTTTTTTATGTCTTATAAAATTGATGTTCTCAAAGATTATAATCTCTTACTTTTGCATGACTTGCATAGAGATTTTACACGTATGGGTTTTCAATTATTAGATAGTAAACAATTTGAATTGGAACTTGAAAGTAATAATATAGTTGATGAATCTATATATTTGTGTGGCAATGATATAGCTTTTTACAATATTGTGTTATTTGATGATGGAAATGATTATGAAACTAACAAAGAATATAAATATTCAATAAATAATAATTATATTAGTAATCGAATAAAAAATGTCAAAAAGCAATTATTAAAACATGGTTTTAAAGAAGACAAAATTGTATCAATTATTACTCCGACAACTATTGGTAGAAATACGATATGTGCGGTATATTTGAATTCTAATAGAAATTTACTAATGCTTTCTCCATATGAATTAACGTCAATATGCATTAATGAGTCTGAAGAAAATATGTTTTTATACAAGTATATTGTTGCTAGAAATAGATTAAAATATTATAAAAAGAATTTGTTTTCTGAACTAAATTTTGTTGCTCTTTTTTCTGAAAGAGATAAATCATTTTATCTAGGTGATGAATGTGATTCAAAAGAAGCATCATTGTTTTTTATTGGTGAATATAGTAGTGATTATATTTTAAAATCTTATATAAAAAATGGTTATCACTTAGCTCTTTTTAGTAGAACATCTTTATTAGAAGTGATGAAAAAAGAAGATGGGGTTTGTTTTGCTCCTGGATTATTTTACAAGCATCAATTAAACAATTTGCTTGAATTTAATAAATTTAATATATGGGTTTTGAGTGAAGAAAATGTGGATAACAATTCTTATCATGTAAATAATTTAATCATAGATATGATTTCCTACTGGTTAAATCAGTTTTCAACATTATTTAAAGATCTAAATGGAGTGTTTAAAATTAATATTCATTGTGATCCATCAATATATATTACACATTATGATAAAGATAGCAAAGTTGGTAAAATATTATTCAATATTAATAGTAGACAGTTAGACATTACTTTTGAAAAAAACTCTTTAAGGTATTTTGAATCCACTGATAATGATAAAGAAAAAGATTTTATATCTAATATAGTAAAGAGAATATGTGAAATCTATCAAATTGAGTATCCAAGTGAGTTGATTAATCATATTTTTAGTAATAAGTATAAAAAGAAACTAATTATTATGAATTCTAATGATGATGGGTATATGCTTCCTTTTGAAGATGAATGTGTTTTACACGTTAGTAATGCTATTTCAAATTTGATAATAGATGATGTAGGATTATATTTAAAAAATGACAAAAAAATACCCTATGGTAAAATAGAAGATTATAAAATTTTAAATGATATCGTTGGACATCTATATAATAATATTCTGATGAAAATTAAAAAGTATAATAAGCGTCAGTTAATAGATTTTTTATATCTAGAGTTTGAAAAAAATTTATCATCATTATTAATAAGACAAGCAAATTATGCTAGCGATTTAGTATGTTATCCTGATAGAAAAAAAGAGATAGATGAAAAGATAAATGATTTGAATCGAACTTCAGTCGCATTAAAATTTATCATAGAATTAGTTGCATCAATTAAAATAGATGGAACCGATGATATTTCGCTATATGAAATTGAATATATTTTAACAGAAGCTTCCAAAATAATTGATTATGCATATACATGTGATATTTACAACTATAAAATGGCCGATAATACATTAACCTTACTAAATTCTAATCGATTAGGGTACAATAAAGATTTCTTGATAAGAGTAAACCATTTTTTGAAAAATGCAAAGATGGGTAGGATGGGATCCAGAGCAAAAGATAAACGAAAAATGATATCGCAATATGAAACTGAGAAAAAAGATATTCCTGGATTTGAAGAAGCTTTTGAAGATGAATTTGGATTTACATTTAAAGATTTTACTGAAGTAACTGTATCATTGTTGGAAATAGCTGAGGATAAAAATGGTGACTTTAACACATTGTATTCAACGACTATAAAAGAACTAAAAGATCACATAAATAATAAAGTTAGTGATGATACTTTAAATAAAATTATTTTATACTTATCTCAAGTTGAAAGACAAGATTATTTAAATCCGCCTCCACCATATCGAAATGTAGATGTATTTCCATGGAGAAACAACAGGGAACTTTCATTAAATAGAAAACCACTTATTATTTATAAAGACGAAATTATTTATGGTTATAGGTCTCTTTTAAATGCGATATACTTTTTGTTCGAAATAATTAATAATGCTACATTTAAGGCAAGAAGCAAAAAGATGAAAATTTACCTTGGTATTATAAACAAACAAAGTGGAGAAGACTTTAACGAAAAAGTATATAATTATTTGTGTACATTTCCAAATTCCATTGTAGATAAAAAAGTTAGTAAAATTAATGGTATAAAAATTAATGATTCAGATAAGAATACATTAGGAGATATTGATGTGCTTTTTATCTCTAAAAAGTTTAAAAGAATTATTGTGTGTGAAGTTAAAAATTTTGAATTATCAAGAAATATGTATGAAATGTATAATGAATACCATGATTTGTTTGATCCTGATAATGAAAAAAGCTTTTATAATAAGCATATGAAAAGAGTAGAGTGGTGCAAAGATCATATTATGGATATTATTCAACATTATGGCTTAGAAAAGAAAAAATGGAGAATTGATTATTGCTTTATTGTTAATGAACCTTTGATAAGTGATAAAGCCATGAAAGTTAATATAAATGCTTATGTATTAGAAGATATAGATAAATTCATTAAATAAATAAGAGTCGAAATTAATTGAAGTTGTAAGATATTAGTAGACACAAAAAAGATTGTGCCTACTTTTCTTTTGGTATAATTAAGATAAGGAGATGATTTTATGGGAAGACCAAAAGGTGGAAAAAATAAAACACATACAAAAGAAGAAAAAATAAAATATGTGAAAATGATGCTTGAAGATGGATATTCAGCGATGAAGATAGAAAAAGAATATGGAGTATCACATTCGTTAACAGATAGATGGAAAAGAAAATATTTAGAATTCGGTGAAGAATCATTAGAAAATCAGAAGAAACCAGGTAATCCATTATGCAAATATTCTAACAAGAAAAATTTATCAAAAGAAGAACAATTAGAATATGAAAATATGAAATTAAGAATTGAGAATGAATTATTAAAAAAAGGATACCTAATGAAAGGAGATGGTACGATTGTAAAATTCACGAAATAACTCAAATAAAATTTGAAATAATAGAATTATTAAGTAAAGAATATAATACTAAATCATTATGCTTACTAATGAAAGTATCTCGCTCTGGTTATTATAAATGGTTAAAAAATAAAGATATATTAAATAAATATGAAATTAATAGAAAAGCTTTAGGAGAATTGATTATTGAAATTCATAAAAAGAAACCAAGTTATGGATATCACAGAATTAATGCAATTATAAAACGCGAAATAGGATGGATTGTATCAGATAATTTAGTACATAAAGTATGCAAAATATTAAAAATCAAATCAAAAGCTAAGCATTATAAATATAAGCCATCAGGAGAAGAATCTATAAAATATAAAAATATAATTTCAGGCAACTGGAATACATCTAGACCATTTGAAAAAATAGTTTCTGATACAACTACGATAGGATTTAGAGGTAAAGCTTATGATTGGACATTTTATTTAGATGTTTTTAATAATGAAATAGTTGGATATGATGTAAGAGAAACCATGCATGGTAATGGTATTCTAAATCATAGAAAAGCATTAAATAATATGTTAGAAAACAAAATAAAAAGAGGATATAAAAACTTTGATACTATTGTTCACACAGATCAAGGTTCAGTATATTCCTCAATGTCATTTAACAATATGTTTAATTTTTATAATGTTACTCGCTCTATGTCTAGAGCTGGTACACCAACAGACAATCCAGTTATAGAGTCTAAAAATGGCTGGATGAAAAAAGAAATGCATATTGATTTTGACAAAAATAATTATACCACAGTTCAAGAGTTTATAGATGATATTGTATATGACAATAATTATTATAGACCATCATTTGCTTTAAATTATAAAACCCCAATTGAGTACAGAACTCAACTAGGGTTTAAATAAATATCTTTTTACTGTCTACTTTCTATTGACAAGTTCA
>SFSZ01000037.1 GCA_004563275.1 bacterium | reverse complement strand
TGTCAATTGACACTTCTTCTACACTCATACCAAGACTTTTACATAATTCAACTGTTTTATTAAAGTTTTCTAAATGAGATTTCAACTCATCACTTGGATCATCATAATTTGATAAATCTACTATTTCTTTTATATAAAATAATTTTTTATTTTTAACATTCCCAGTAATACTATCATATAATTTGATATCACTTGAATCCCATGAAGTCATATCTTTAGGGTCAATTCCCTTCATTGCATCTACTGCGATAGCAGAGTCTTTAACACTTCTTGAAAGTACTCCTACTGTATCAAGTGAACATGCAAATGGAAAAAGCCCATATCTTGATATCATACCATATGTAGGTTTATATCCTACTATTCCACAATAAGCAGCTGGTTTACGAATTGAGTCTCCTGTATCACTACCCAAAGCAAATGGATAACATCCACAAGCAACTGAAGCTGCACTACCTGCACTACTTCCTGAAGTCATTCTTTTTAAACTCCATGGATTATGAACTACACCTGTATGCCCAGTAGTACCAGTACCACCCATACCAAGTTCATCCATTACTGTTTTGCTAACAGGAACTGCTCCTTTGTCTTTAAGGTTTTTGACAGCAGTTGCATCGAAGAATGGAACATAATCCTTTAATGTATTAGAACTACCTGTAGATAAAATATCTTTAGTTGAAAAGTTATCTTTAATACCAAATGGGATACCACTTACAAGTTCTTCTGTAATACTACTACCCTTAGCATCATCTATAATAGTTACAAAGGCATTTGTTTTCTCTTGAATACTATGACATTTATTTAAAGACTCTTTAACAAGAGTATCACTAGTAATACTACCATTCTTTAATTTTTCATGTAAAACTTCTATACTTTCACTTATCATTATCCCACCACCTTTGGAACTTCTACTTCTCTTCCTTCATATTGATCACAGTTTCTTAATAATTCATCAATCGGTATTTCTTCCATTACCTCATCATCACTCCTTAAGTCATCTATAATCATTTCAAAAGGATAACTTAATGGTTCAGTATCTTTAATATTAGGAAATATTAGTCCTTTCCTCTTCAGTAAGACCTATAAGTAATTTATCAGCATAATCATCAATCATCTCTTTTGTAAAATTACTCATTTTTATTCCTCCTTTTAGTAGTCACAGTTATTAGGTGTTCTTGGATATGGAATAACATCTCTTATATTTTCTATTCCTGTTAAATACATAATAAGTCTTTCAAAGCCAAGACCAAATCCTGAATGATAACATCCTCCGAATCTTCTAAGGTTAGTATACCATTCTAAATCATCTTTTGGTATATTTAATTCTTCCATTCTCTTGATTAACTTATCATAATCATCTTCTCTTTGACTTCCTCCAATTAATTCTCCAGAACCAGGGACTTCTAAGTCAACTGCAGCTACTGTTTCATTATCATCATTTAATTTCATATAGAATGCTTTAATATCTTTAGGCCAATTTGTAATAAATACTGGTCCATTAAAGTATTCTGTTATATATCTTTCATGCTCCTTAGCAATATCTTCTCCATATTCAGGTTTAAATTCAAAATCAACTTTGGCCTCTTTTAATAATGTTATTGCTTCTTTATGAGTTATTCTTACAAATTTAGAATTAATAACTTTATTAAGTTTTTCTTTTAATCCTTTTTCAACAAACTTGTCAAAGAAATCTATCTCAAGTGGACACTTATCAAGTACATATTTAACTACATATTTTAGCATTTCTTCTTCGATGTTCATTATACCTTCTAAATCACAAAATGCAACTTCAGGTTCAATCATCCAAAATTCATTAGCATGTGTTTTAGTATTAGAGTTTTCTGTTCTCATAGTTGGACCAAATGTATAAACTTTCTTATAAGCAAGAGCAAAAGTTTCAGCATGAAGTTGACCAGAACCTGTTATATATGTTTGTTTACCAAATAAATCCTTCTTAAAATCAACTTTTTTATCTTCACCTAAAGGAAGATTATTCATATCAAGTGTGGTCAATTTAAACATTTCGCCAGACCCTTCACAATCTGCACCTGTAATTATTGGACTATGAAAATAAACATAGTTATTACTTTGAAAATATTCATGAATTGCTTGAGCAGCAACACTTCTTACTCTAAACACAGCATTAAAAAGATTAGTTCTTGGTCTTAAATATGCTACTTCTCTTAAGAATTCTCTAGTATGTCTTTTAGGTTGAATTGGATAATCCTCAGGTGAGTCTCCTAATACTTCTACGCTCTTAACTTTCATTTCATGACTTTGACCACTACCTTCTGAATTAACAATAGTACCCTTTACTCTTATAGCAGAACCTACTCTTATCTTACTAATAGTGTCAAAATCTTTTAATTCTTTGTCATAAACAAGCTGTAAACTTTTAAAATATGTTCCATCATTAAAATCAATAAATCCAAAATTAGATTGATTTCTATTATTACGAACCCATCCTTCTAACGTTACATCTTTGCCTTCATATTTTTTAATTTCTTTAAATAAATCTTTTACATCCATATCATTCATTCCTTTCCTAAATAAAAAAGGATGGTATAAGGAGTCATAAAGACGGTACCATCCTTTGTTTACTTTATTATTATAACGGTTTCCCGAGAATACTTACTTAATTTCAATATTCCACTCAGTGGTGTTATTCATATATATAGTTTATTAGTTTACACCAACCACTAACTCTCTTTAAAACATCTATATATTACTTCTCCACATCAAAGATTTATGTCAAAATTATAGCACTAGTTTTTTTATTTGTAAAGTGGTATTACCCCAAATTATCAAATATAACTATATTCTATTTATTATTTTTATTATAATTAATTCTAAATACTATAAATTATCAATAATTAATCATGTCACATATATGTGATGAATCAACCTTAATATTATCATTGCTTTTTTTAATAATAAAATATCCAACACACATATTTCCATATTTATCATGTTCTATTTCAAATCCATAGTCATTACTAACTGTATGTATTTGTTCAACTGTCATTTTACATATACCATTAGAATCAAAAACAAAAGATTCAGGATGCAATTTATATACTTCTTTCACACACTTACTTTGATAATTATAATCTATAGTTTCATACTCTTCTTTTTCTTTATATATGACGTATTTATAAAAAACATAAATTCCTAAAAATATTATCAAAAAAGATATTACTATAACAACTATTTTTTTATTCATAACCTTCACCTACTAAGAAACAAAAATGAAGCGATGTTTTTGAATATGCAAATGGTGAAAATGATCTTTTTTGTTTTGTATAAACATGAAAATAATATCTCCCATTTTCTTTAATAATATCAGTTATATCATTTTTGAATTTTCCTTCATATATTATTTTTCCATCTTTTTGAACCATCATTGTTTTATTATTATCATATACCTCTTTTAATTCTTGGTTATTATAAAATCCAGAATAACTTTCTCTATATCCAAATTCATCATATATTTCATATTCTTTTATGCTCAACATATATGTATTAGATTGTTCAATTTTATTAAAAAATTCAGAACTATCATAAATATCTCTATTATAATTAGATCCACCATATCTCTTTAAAAAATATCTAACATACTCAGTATCATATCTTGCCGTAATATCTTTTCCATTGATAAAAATATCAAATTTATCATTATAGTCAGTATTAACAAAATAAATCATCATAAAAGTTATTAATATAAAAATTATTAAAATAATATATTTAAATGTAATTTTTAAACCTACACTAATACCATCCATATACTATCACTAAGATAAGTATAACATATATAGCAAATAATATGCAAAATATTTTTAAATTATCACTATAATCAATGTAATTATGATTAATATAAGTATGATAAAAAACTCTTTGTGTACTAAATATGAATCCTTAAGAGCATTAAAATGACTAGTTGGATTTCCCTTTTCATAAATTGTTTCCATATCTATATATTTAACATCTATATTATTTTTAGCAAAATAGAATAATTGATTCATTTCATAATCATATCTATTTCCTTTTATATTTAGCATTTCTTTTTTATATTTAATATTTATTCCTCTTAAACCACTTTGTGTATCAATGCATTTCTTTCTTGTTTTTAAAGTATACATTATACTAGAAAACTTATTACCAAATTTACTTTTGAAAGGAACATTATCTAAAGAAAAATTTCTTTGTCCGATTACAACATCATTATTTTTAAGTTCTTCTCTTATTTTAATAATATCATTAACACTATGTTGAAGATCTGCATCTACTGTTATATATGCATCTGTTTTTATATTTTTAATACCAGTTTTAATTGCAGCTCCTTTACCAAGATTTACTGAATGATATTTAATTCTAATATTTTTATTTAGTTTCTTATATATATTTTTATAATCATTAGTACTACCATCATCTACAACAACTATATCATTAAATTTATTTTTAATTAACTCATTTGTTAAAGTAACTAGTCTTGATGTAGGATTTAATACTGGTATTATTATTGATACTTTCATACATCCTCCTTAAATAAAAAGATATAGACTAGCTATATCTTAAATTCTTCAAAGAAATCACTCATAGTAAGTTGTTTTTCTTCTTTAGGCTTAACTTCATCAGAAGTTTCTTTTTTAGTTTCTTTTTCTTTTAATTCACTAGATTTTATTTCTTTTAATTTAGTTACTACAAATATATTATCTATATTTTTCTTTGTAATAACACTACCTACACTTTGTTTATCCATAATATTTATATCACTAGACTTTAAGTATCCAATAGATCCATCAACTATTCCAACGATACTTTTACTACTGATATTAAATGCTTTAAATATAGAATACTTTTTAGATTTAGGACTCTTAATAATTAAAGAACCTTTTTTAGCTCTACTAGACATTTCTATGTCTTCTACTTTTATTCTCTTAGCAGTATTCTTATCAGTAAATATTGCTAGATATTCCTTATTTTCACTTATTACAAATGCAGAAGAAACATCATCATCATCACTTAACTTAATAGCCTTAACTCCACCGGCTTTTAAACCAAACTCAGGTATTTCATCTGTATTAAATCTTAAAGCATATCCACTGTTTGTTACTATTACTGTATCTTTACCACTATTGTTACTTACAGATACTACTTCATCATCATCTTTTAACTTAAACATTGTTATTGGTTTTGAATATCTTGAAACAGCAAATTCTTTAAGTCTCATCTTTTTAATCATACCATTTTTTGTAACAGCAGTGATTAAAGTATCATCAAACTTATCAACACCGATAGATCTAATTATTTTCTCATCATCACTTACTTTAATGTAGTTAGATATATGAGTACCTAAATCTTTATATTTAGCTTCTTGAATATCTCTTACCGGTAAATATAAGAAGTTCCCTAAATTAGTAAATAATACTATAGTATCTATATTATTTATTTTATAAAAACCTTCGATATAATCATTTTCTTTAACAGCAGGTAATTCTTGAGTATTAGAACTATTATATGACTTTAATGATATCTTTTTAACATAACCAGTTTTAGAGATACATACTATAAAATCATCTTTACTTATCATATCAAGTTCATCTATTTTAATTTCAGTTATTTCACTCTTAATTTCAGTTTTTCTAGGAGTAGCATATTGCTTTTTAATTTCTCTTAATTCACTTTTCATAACTGACTTTAATTCATTTTCATCATTTAATATTTTTTCACATTCTTTAATTAGTTCTTTTAGTTTTTCACTTCTCTCTTCAAGTACAACAACATCAGTATTAGTAAGTTTATATAATTGTAACATTACGATTGCTTCTGCTTGTTCTATCGTAAAATCATACTTCTCAACTAAATTAACTTTAGCATCACTTTTATTCTTACTTGATCTAATTGTCTTAATAACTTCATCTAATATTGATATTGCTTTAATAAGTCCTGAAACTATATTAAATTCCTTTTGATATGCTGCTAGATCAAACTTAGTTCTATTAGTTATAACTTCAGTAAAATGATCAATATAAGCATCTAATATTGGAATTATACCAAGCGTTTTAGGTGTTCTATTAACAATAGCTACCATATTATAATTGTATGATATTTGTAAGTCAGTATTTTTAAGCAAATAATTTAATATAAATTCTTTGTTTGCACCACTCTTTAAGTCTATTGCTATTCTAAGACCTTCTCTATCAGTTTCATCTCTTACTTCTGCAATTCCATCTATTTTTTTATCTATTCTTAATGAATCTATTTTTTGAACTAGAG
>SFSZ01000002.1 GCA_004563275.1 bacterium | reverse complement strand
TAAAAAGAATGGAGTTACCAAAGAAGAACTAGCTAGCAACATAATTCATATTGCTTTCTATATTGGTTGATCAAAAGCAAGGGCATCATTCTATTTATCGAAAGAAATATATAAAAAAAGATGTATTTACACCAATTTCTCTTTTTTATATAATTAAATTGGTGATTAAATGAAAAGAAAAAAATTACTACTAACTGCAATAATATTGTTAATAACTTTATCAATTTTCACATATTTTATGGATTTAAAAAATTATAACAACAATATAGAACCAAAACACTGCATAAAGGTAATTAACAAAGATGACTCAAAAGTAACATATTATGGTTTAGGATATAAAATAATTAGATATGTAAATGTTTCACCCGTCGAACCATTCTCAAATAATAAAGGTTCTAAATTTGGTTCATGGTTTATGAAATACGATTTGCCATCAGAACCCCAAGAAATAACTGACATTGAAACATTCTATCAAATTTCATTAACACAAAATAAAAACATTAATTCACTTCCATCAAGTTATACTGTTACTCAAGCAGAAGAAGATAATTGCTTAATCTTAACAAATAAAATTATCAATAAAAAAGAGTATGAAGATTTTTTAAACGAATACAACAATCATAAAAATTCCTTCATTAGAATTGTAGAAACAACTATTGAAGGAGACTTACTAATTTATGATTTGTTATATTATAATGATTTTTTATATTTAGTAACGGATTATAGCAGAGATAAATATGCAACTGAAACTGACAAAGAATTATCACTAGAAAAATATAAATATTTAAGTAATTATAAATATAAAAATAAAACATATTTAGTTTTAAATAATGAAGAAATAAATGAAAATAATTTTAAGAATGGTACCGTATTTACCATCTCAAAATAAAAAAAGGAAAAGTATGAAAGATTTAAAAATAAGTATTATATTAATAATAATAGGAAATCTACTATATATAACTAATCATTTCTTAACTGAAAATATTAATATTAATGATTTTGTTTCTGGTTTATTAGTAGGAATATCTATAGGTGTTAATCTAATAGGAATTGTTTTATCAGCGAAATATGTAGCTAAGAACAAGTAAGACTCATTTATATGAGTTTTTTATTTAATTATAAAATTATATGTTATAATACTTTTGTTAAAAAGGAGGACATTATGATTTATTTAGATTATGCTGCCAGCACTCCAGTAAAAAAAGAAGTTTTAGACACATTTTATGATGCTTCAATTAAATATTTTGCTAACCCTAATTCTTCACATAAATTAGGAAGAGAAGCTAAAAATATCATTGATGAGTGCACCCGAAATATAGCAAGTAACTTAAAAGTTAATAAAGAAGAAATAATATACACCTCAGGAGCTAGTGAATCAAATAATTTAGTAGTAAAAGGTATATGTGAAAGATATCGTAATAAAGGAAAACACATTCTTTTAAGTGCTCTAGAACATAATTCAATAATTGCCTCTGCAACAACTATGCAAGAACAAGGCTTTGAAGTTGAATTAATTCCTATTAATCATGACGGATTAATTGATATAGAAACTTTAAAACAAATGCTTAGACCAGATACTATTTTAGTTAGTGTATGTTCAGTAGATAGTGAAATAGGACTAAAACAACCAATCGAAGAAATTGGAAAATTATTAAAAGACTATCCTAATTGTGTGTTTCATTCAGATGCTTCCCAATCAATTGGAAAAGTAGATATTGATTATTCAAATGTTGATTTAGTAACAATCACACCTCATAAATTTTACGGATTACCAGGAATAAGTATTTTAATAAAAAAACAAAATATCAGTTTAAAACCTCAAATTAATGGTGGAAAATCTACAACAATCTATCGAAGTGGCACTCCAGAATTAGCTTCCATAGTTGCTTGCGATAAAGCCCTAAGTTTAGCGTTAAAAAATGAAAAAGAAAATTATGAATATGTATCAAAATTAAATAAAACTATAAAAGATAAACTTAAAAAATATAAAAATATAACAATTAACAGCAGAGAATCATCTATTCCCTTTACCATTAATTTTAGTATTAAAGGAATAAAATCAATCGATATTCAAAATTATTTAGAAAATAAAGAAATATATGTTTCAACCAAGACATCTTGTTGTCCAATCGAAACTCCATCAAAATTAGTATATGCTTTAACCAATGATAAAGGACTATCAACATCATCTATTCGTGTTAGTTTATCAGAACTTACTACCGAAGAAGAAATTAACATTTTTCTAAAAGAAATAGACAACTTATATAAGGAGTATGAATCAAATGGAAAAATATAAAGAAATCGAACGCTCTATAATTAAAAAATATCGTAAAGAAATATGGAGTAAATTTGTTAGAGCGGTTCAAGATTATAATTTAATTGAAGAAGATGATAACATCATGGTTTGTATAAGTGGGGGAAAAGATTCATTTCTTCTGGCTAAATGCGTCCAAGAATTAAATCGTCATGGTAAAATTAATTTTACCGCCCATTATGTAGTTATGGATCCTGGATATAATGAGTATAATCGAGACTTTATAATTGATAATGCTAAAACATTAAATGTTCCTATTGAACTATTTAATAGTGATATCTTTGATGTTGTTGCCAATGTAGATTCAAAAAGCCCATGTTATCTATGTGCCAGAATGAGAAGAGGTTATTTATATAATAAAGCTCAAGAATTAGGATGTAATAAAATAGCTTTAGGTCATCACTTCGATGATGTTATTGAAACAACCCTTTTATCAATGTTTTACGGTTCAGAAATTAAAACAATGATGCCTAAACTACATTCTGATAATTATGAAGGAATTGAATTAATTAGACCTCTATATTTAGTAAAAGAAGATGCTATTATTTCTTGGCGAAATTATAATGAATTAACATTCATAAATTGTGCCTGTCGTTTTACAGAAGGATGTTCGCTAATAAATGATGGAACAAGTAAAAGAAAAGAAATGAAAGAATTAATAAAAACCTTAAGAAAGAAAAATAAAGATATCGATTACAACATTTTTAAATCACTGGACAACATTAATTTAAATTGTGTTCTAGGAACTAAAAAAGATGGAGTTTATAATAGTTTCCTAGATGATTATGATCAAAAAAAATAAGCCCCAAAGGCTTATTTTATTACGAGTAAATTATCAAAAAGCACTTCAATAACAGTATTATTATAATCTGAATAAACTTTAGTAGCTTTATATTTATCATTACTATCAAATGAATACTTAACATATTCTAACTGATTTTTATCATTAATTTTTATTGTATTTTTATTACTTTTAACAGAATAAAAATATTTATCATTTAAGACAAAACCATATACAGTACTATTACTATCAACCATATCTATTCTTTCATATTTACTATAATCTAATTTAGTAGCAATATCTTTTTTTGTCTTAGGATTAATTAAATGATAGCCATCACTATCTTTTATTAAAATATTATATGAATATGTAATTATCTTACAATCTAAAGATTTGCATGTATAGGTATATAATAATTTACCTTCACTATCTTCATCTCCAGAAACATACATTCCATAATCATTATAAGAATTTCCATAAGTATAAGCATAAATCTTTTTATTTTTAACAACTCTAACTGGAATAGTATCTTTCTCATTTCCAATACTAACGGTTATCTTGCTAAGTCCAATTTTATTAGCCTTTATTTTACATGTAGTATTTTCACACTTACCAGTAACTTTATCATCATCCGCTGTAAAAACTATTTCCTTTGCATTTAACCCCTCTTTAAGATTAATATTAATACTTCTTTCTTCATTGATAGTCATCTCTAATGCTAGAGCATCAAAGAATACTTATTTATCTCTTACTTTAACTTCAACATTATTATCATCTTTTTTAAAAAAATAAATAAAAGCTAAAAAACAAACAATTATAAATAATAATATTATAAAAATACACTTTAAAATTCGTTTCTTTTTATTAGGAACGAACAGTTCTTCTTTCGCCAATTCAATTTCTTTTTCCAAATCTTTTTTCTTCTTTTCAAACCATTCCTTATTATAATTAGTATATCATAAATGATTTAATATTTTGTACTATTATATGATATAATTTACTAAGGCAGGTGTTAAATAAAAAAGATATTATTATTGAGTGCATTATTATTATCATTTGTGTTATTAACTGGTTGTGAAAATAAAGTTCAACCATGTGAAACAGCAACCAGCATAATTGAATTAAATAACAACTAATTTAATAATTTTGTAGGATATAATTAAATATTTTAAAAATTGTAATAGTATAATTATTAAAATTTGGGTATCATAGAAGTATAATGGTGGTTTAATGAATCTAGTTGAAAATTTTTTGTTTTTGTTTTTTTTAGGAAGCACAGTAGGTTGGATTATAGAATTATTTTATCGAAAAATAATTCATGGAAGATGGAATAATCCCGGTTTTTTGCATGGACCATATTTACCTATTTATGGTTTTGGATTATGTTTACTAACTCTAATATATTACTTATTTAACAAATATAATCTTCCGGCATATCTATCTATTATAACTATGACTATATCAATGGTACTTATTGAATTAATTGGTGGACTTATGTTTATAAATACTCCTAAAAAACTTTGGGATTACAGTAATGAGTGGGGAAATTATAAAGGAGTAATATGTCCCTTATATTCATTAATATGGGCTCTAGTTAGTGTTTTGTATTATTTCCTTTTAGGAGATAAAATTTTAAAAATAATAAACTATATAACCATTCATAATAATCCACTTATATATATACTTTTATTATGTTTCTATATTATGATCTTTGTTGATGTTATTAGAAGCTTTAAACATTTAAAAGCATTATGCAAAGAAATCAAACTCAACCTCTAGTTGAGTTTTTTCAACTCTTAATATATGTATTATATTTTTAAAATAATATATATTTAATTCAAGAAAGGAGCAATGATGAAAAAGGAAAAATATTCCAAAATTATTATTATAGTTATGGTCTTAATAATTATTGGGTTAATAACCTATATAATAATTAATACTAATAGTGAAAAACAAAATACTATTAAACCATTACCAAAACCAGAAGTAACAACAGGCTTAAGAGGAGATTTTGGTATCGACAAAAATATTAATGAATCAAATATTGACAACTACTTAAATAGAACTGACATCGTTTATCGTGACGTTAGAATGTTAAAAGATCCAGCTAATTATGAAGAAATAGGTGGTGATTCATATCTTTCAGGATTTATAAAAGGCTTTGAAGTTGTACCATATCCATATTTAGTTAACGTTAATAATTTACCAGAACAAATCGGTAATACTTATCAAGGTAAAACATTATTTACTTTAAAAGATAACTCTTACAAAGCAAATTATAAAGAATCAATGCAAATTTTAGAATATTTATTTCCTAAAGATAAGATTATATTTTTAATGTGTGGTGCTGGTGGTTATGCTGGAGACACAAAGAAAATGCTTATTGCCTTAGGTTGGGATAAAGATAAAATTTATAACATTGGTGGATATTGGTATTATAATGGTGATAACAATGTCAAAGTAAAAAACGAATCATTCTCAGAACCAACATACGACTTTTGGAAAGTAAACTATCATGATATAGATTTTACTTCACTTCATAAGGCATAATATGAAGAAAAAAATATTCTTGCTAATAGTTGGAATTATTTTATTAACAGGATGTTCTAATTCTAACAAATTCTATCTTGATAAAAAATATTATAACCAAGGAGACTTTATCTCAGCTACATCAAAAACAATCAAAGAATTAGAAGAGCAAAAAGAAAGTTATATTGTATATACATATAATTACTTTTGTACATTTCCAACTCCATGTGAAGATATATTTAAAAATGTATTCAAAAAATACAAATTGGACGTATATTCATTAACTTATGACGAAATGAAAAAAACATTTATTTCTGATACAGTAAAATTTGCCCCATCAGTAGTTATTATTAAAAATGGTAAAATAATAACATATCTAGATGCTGAGAGTGATGCAGATTATGAAATATATCAAGATGAGACAAAATTTGATAATTGGCTTAACAACTATATATATCTAACTTAATAAGAGTAATTATTTACTCTTTTTTTATGATATAATATTATCAGCAAAGGAATGATTATATGAACCAAGAAAAAATTGGCAAAACAATCAAAGAAATTCGTCAAAAAAGCAATTTAACTCAATCAGCTTTTGCTGAAAAATATAACGTAACATATCAAGCAGTAAGCAAATGGGAAAATGGTAAAAATTTACCTGATATGTCACTTTTAAAACAAATATGTGATGATTATAATATTGATATCAATGATTTATTAGATGGCAATCTAACCCCAATCAAGAATAAATCAATTAAATATATAATATTTACTGTAATTTTGTTAATTATAATTTTTATAATTACCATAATATTACTAAACAAAAAAAATAATTTTGAATTTAAAACTCTTACTGCAAACTGCGATCATTTCAATATTACAGGCAGTATCGCTTATAACGATAAGAAATCATCAATATATATATCTAGCATTAATTATTGTGGTGGAACCGATAACACGGAATATACCGAAATAGAATGTATCTTATACGAAACAAATAATTTAACTGAAACAAAAATTGATTCAATCATATATAATCAAGATGATCCAATTTTATTAGAAGAATTTTTATCAGACACATCATTTCACATCGATAACTACATCAGAACTTGCCATAATTATAAAGAAAATACATTATCATTACTTATAAATGCAACTGATAAAAATGGTAAAATAACTACTTATAAAATTCCATTATCATTAAAAGACAATTGTGACTAAAATAAAACTTTATCAAAATAAATATTTTTGTTATACTTTAAGAGGTGAAAACAATGGATAAAATAACTTTAACCAATGAATATTTATTAATTAATGAAAAACTAATCTCACTTGGGAGGTCACTTTGACTTAGATAATAAAAATCTTAAAATAAGTGAATTAGAACAAAAATTACAAGAAGAAGGAATTTGGTCAGATCCAACCAAAGCAAATCAAATCAACAATGAATTAACCAATTTAAAAAAATTAGTAAATAAATTTAATGAATTAAAAAGTAATATTGCTTCTTCATTAGATTTACTGTCAATCCTAAATGACAACGATATAAATGAGGTTAATGAATTAGAAGAAAATTTTAATAATATTAAATCTGATTACGAAAAATTAGAAACTGAAATGCTCTTAAATGGAAAATATGATAATCTTTCATGTTATTTAGAAATTCATCCTGGTGCTGGTGGTACTGAAGCTTGTGATTGGGCATCTATGTTATTAAGAATGTATGAAATGTTTTGTGATAAAAATAATTACACATATGAAGAACTGGATTTCCAAAAAGGAGAAGAGGCTGGCATCAAAAGTGTTACAATAAAAATAAGTGGTGATCATGCTTATGGATATTTCAAAGGAGAACAAGGCGTTCATCGTTTAGTAAGAATTAGTCCATTTGATTCAAATGCCAGAAGACATACATCATTTGCGGCAGTAACAGTCATTCCAGAATTAGAGCAAACAACTAATGTTACTATCAATCCTGACGATATCAGAGTAGATGTATATAGAAGTAGTGGAAAAGGTGGACAAGGTGTAAACACTACCGATTCAGCAGTAAGAATTACTCATATTCCAACCGGCATTGTAGTAACATGTCAAAATGAAAGAAGTCAAATAAAAAATAAAGCAACTGCAATGTCAGTATTAACAAGTAAATTAGAACAATTATTAGAACAATCAAATGAAAAAGATATTGATAAATTAAAAAGTCATATTAACATTGAATTTGGCAGTCAAATAAGAAATTATACATTAGAACCGTATAAATTAGTAAAAGATGTTAGAACAAATTATGAAGATTATAACGCAGATGGGGTGTTAAATGGTAATATACTTCCATTCATGGAAGCTTATTTAAGAATAAAGAGGTAAAAAATGAAAAAGTATTTTAATTTAGTTATAGGATCACTAATAATCGCACTATCATATAGTTTTATATTTCTTCCATACAAAATAGTATCAAATGGAATATTTGGAATTGGCGAATTATTAAATTTTAAATTTAATTGTGAACCATCAATATTTATTTTAATATTTAATCTTTTCTTTTTAACTATCAGTTATATAATTTCAGGTACTAAAGGAGCAAAAAGATATTTAATTCCTAGTATTTTAATTCCAATATTTATATATATTTTTGATCAATATAATAACATTCAAATAATGGAGCAAATGGAAACAATCATAGCGGTCATAACGGGTTCCTTCCTAACTGGATACGGAAATAATATGATTTATAAAGAAGGTTATCGTATTGGTGGTTTAGAAATCATTCAAGACTTAATTCATGGCATTCAAAAAGTTAGAAATAGAATATTTACTTATATAGTTGAAGCAATTATTTTAATTCTGACATTTATTACATTAGATTTTAATTTTATGGTATATAGTGCTATCACTGTATTTATGATTCACTATTTAGCTACAAAATCTAAAATTGGTGTTAGTTCTTCAAAAACATTCTTTATCATAACTGAAAAAGAAAAAGAAGTTAAAAACTATATTATTAATGATTTAAACTATGATTATACAGAATTCAGTGTAAAAGGTGGATATTCCAATCAAAAAAGCAAAATCATTATGTCAGTAATCGATACAAAAGATTATTACCGTATTAGAGAAGGTATAAGTATTATCGATCCTAATGCCTTTATTTCAATTATTGATACATATGAATCATTAAATAAAAATGTAACTCTAAAAAAAGAAAAACAATTAAAATGACATTATTTTGTCATTTTTTTAATACAATAAAGTATGAAGAAAATATTAATAATATTATTAATTACTTGTTTTATTATATTAACAATATTTAAAGTTAAAGCTAATGTAACAACCTTTCCTCTAGTTGGAAAAACTATAATTATTGATAGTGGCCATGGTGGTAAAGATGCTGGAGCATCAGCAAATGAAATAAAAGAAAAAGACATCAATTTAGCAATAACTTACAAATTAAAAAAAGAATTAGAAAATGTTGGAGCAGTAGTATTATTAACTAGAACCGATGATGCTGATTTAAGTAAACCAAATGCTACCAGGCGTAAAAAAAGCGATTTTGATAGCAGAATCGCATTAATTAATAATTCTAATGCTGATATGTATATTTCAGTTCATCAAAATAATTATTCAAATCCCAAATATTATGGTCCTCAAGTTTTTTATTCAAATGCAAATTCCAAAAATGAAAAAATGGCCAAGACAATCCAAGAAGACTTAAATAGATTTACCAATTCAAAACGTAAAATAAAAATAACTACCAATACTTATATGTATAATAAGTTAAACATACCAGGAATCTTAGTTGAATGTGGCTTTTTATCAAATAAAAAAGATTTGACAAATTTAACAAATCCCAAATACCAAAAAGAATTATCTGCAGTTATAACTCAATCAATAATTAAGTATTTTAGTTAATATTTCATAAATTTTTCATATTAAACAAGTATTATTTAAGTGCAATATGTGATATAATTCTATAATAGGTGGAATAATGAAAGTAAAAGTATTTAGAACAATTGATGAGCAAATATTAATACTTCAAAATAAAGGCATGATTATAGATGATATTGATTTTGCTAAAGATATTTTGATAAGAGAAAATTATTTCTTTTTAAGTGGATATCGTTTCTTATTTTTTAAAAGCAATGTTAATAGACAATTTCTTCCAAATACTAATTTTAAGGAATTGTATGCAGTATTTAACTTTGACCGTCAAATAAGAAACATAATATTTAAAAATTTACTTATTATTGAAAATAATATGAAAAGTATTTTCTCATATCAATTATCAAAACAATATGGTTATCGTGAAAAAGATTATTTAAAAAGTTCTAACTTTACCAGTAATCCCGAAAAACAACGTCAAGTTAATGACCTGTTAAAAAAGATGAAAAGACAAATTAGAATTAACGGTTCACAACATGCAGCTACCAGTCATTACATAAATAATTATGGATATGTTCCATTATGGATTGTCGTTAAAGTTCTGTCATTCGGAATAGTTAGTGAATTATTTACCATTATGAAAAGAGCAGATCAAGAAGCAATATCAGATATTTACAATGTAAGTGTTGAAAATCTTATAACATATTTACCAATACTTGCTAATTACCGTAATTTATGTGCTCATGAAGATATCTTGTTAGATCATAGGACTCAAAAAGAAATTGATGATACAAAATATCACGCAGCACTTGATATTCCAATTCTAGATGGAGAATACATATACGGTAAAGATGATTTATTTGCTTTAATAATAATATTAAAAAGATTATTAAGACCAGATGAATTTAGATTATTAGTTAGTGAATTTAGTTATGAGTTAGATATACTTGCTGGAAAATTACACACAATAAGTGTAAATAAAGTATTGGAAACGATGGGATTTCCAGTAAATTACAAAGATATTTTAAATTATTGAAGGTGAAAATGTGGAAAAGAAAAGTAAAAACAATAACAGAATAATCATACCAATAATCGCTACAGTATGTTTATTATTAGGCGCTGGTGTAATGTATTACTTCATTACTGAACATGGTTTATTTAGCCAAACAGTAGTTAATAAGCTAGAAAAAGAAGTAACAATAAATGAAAATGGGATAGCAGATGCAGTAGAAAAATTATATGACTCAGTTGTAGTTGTAGGAAGCTACAAAAAAGGATATTTACAAAGTAGTGGAACAGGTTTTGTTTATAAAGTAGAAGGTAATACCGCATACATCTTAACAAATCATCACGTTGTATCGGGATATGACACAATAAAAGTTAAATTTACAAATGATAAGACATACAATGTTAAAGTAGTTGGATCAGATGAATATGCAGATATTGCTGTATTATCAATAGATAAAGATAAAATTATTAAAGTTGCTGACTTAGGTTCTTCAGAAAAAGCAAGATTAGGAGATACAGTATTTACTATCGGTGCACCTTTAGAATCAGAATACTCTTGGACTGTAACCAGAGGAATCCTAAGTGGTAAAGACCGATTAGTAGAAGTAAATTCAGGAAGTAATAATACAAATAGTTGGGTTATGAAAGTTATTCAAACCGATGCTGCAATAAACTCTGGAAACTCAGGTGGACCAATTGCTAACTCTAACGGAGAAGTAATCGGAATTACTAATATGAAATTAGTAAGTAGTGGAGTTGAAGGAATGGGCTTCGCTATTCCAATTGAAGATGCTACTAAAGTTGCTGAAAACATTATTACTGATGGAAAAATTGAAAGACCATTATTAGGAATAGGCTTTGTTGATATTAATAATACCGAAGCTATGTACCAATACGGATTTAGTATTAATTCATCTATTAAAGAAGGTGCTGTAGTTGCATACGTCCAAAAAGGAAGCGTTGCCGATAACGCGGGCATTAAACAAGGCGATGTAATTACTAAATTTGGCGATCACGATATCAAAAATTCTTCATTCTTAAAATACTATTTATATACATATAGTGTTGGTGACAAAGTAAAAGTAACAATAATAAGAGGAACAAAAGAAGAAACTTTAAATATTAAATTAACTGAAAAAGCAAATTAAGATTGACGTTATGTCAATCTTTTTTTCAAAATATGATATACTAAAACATAGGAGTGATAACTATGGGATTATTAAAATTTGCCCTAAAAGGAAACTATAAAAGATACTATGATGATTTAAAAGTTTTATCAAAAACAAATGGTAAAAGTCCAATATTAATGTTTATTGATACTGGATTATCTTGCTTAGTTTGTAAATCGGGCTTACAAGATTATGTAAATTATAAATTTTATGACAAATCATGGAAAGAAAGAAAAGAATATGCAACAATTGGCTATCAACATGAATTTTATCGTTTAGCAGCCAACTGGGAATATGCTCCATTTTTCTCAAATAAAGTAAATTTTCATAAAAATTTTAAAAAATTTACCAAAAGAAAATGTGTAAGTTATGACGATGGTCTACCTAAAGTAAAAAAGTTTATTGAAAGTCATGATTCAGTAGTAAGAAAACCTATAACTGGTTTAGGTGGAGCTAATGTTGAAAAAATAGATACAAAAGATATTAAAGACATAAATGAATTCTACGAAAATCTAAAAAAAGATAATTGTCTTATTGAAGAACTAGTAATTCAAAACAAAGAATGGTCAAAACTAAGCCCAAACAGTATAAACACAGTAAGAGTAGTTACTAAATGTATCAAAGGCAAAGCTGAAGTTATTTTTGCTGTAGTTCGTATTGGTTCCGGCAAATCAATTGTTGATAATTTTCACCAAGGCGGATGTGGAGTAAAAGTTAACATTGAAAAAGGAGTATTAGAAGGCCCTACAATTGACAAGAAAAACAATGAAAGTGAATATACATCCGCAACTCATGTAAAAGTAGATGGATTTAAAATACCTTACTGGAAAGAAATTGTCGAAATGACTTGCCAAGCAGCCAAAGTTAATGATAAAGTAAACATCGTTGGTTGGGATGTAGCCATAACAGACAACGGCCCATTATTAATTGAAGGAAACCGTGGTCCCGGAATGGACATCATCCAAGTACTATATAAAAGAGGAGTAAAACCAGATTTAGAAAAAATCAAACAAGAAATCCTAGAAAGTGAGAAATAAAAATGTTAAAAGCAGGAATAGTTGGATTACCAAATGTCGGAAAAAGCACATTATTTAATGCCATAACTAAAAAGAATATTTTAGCTGCAAACTATCCTTTTGCTACAATAGATCCAAATGTTGGAGTAGTAACTGTACCAGATTCAAGATTAGAATATCTAGAAAATCTATATCTGCCAGAAAGAACAATACCTACAACTTATGAATTTACTGATATTGCTGGTCTAGTAAAGGGTGCATCTCAAGGAGAAGGATTAGGAAATAAATTCTTAAGTCATATTAGAGAAGTAGATGCTATAGTTGAAGTAGTAAGATGTTTTGAAAACGGAGATATTATTCATGTAGAAGGACAAATAGATCCAATCCGAGACATTGAAATCATTAATTTAGAATTAGCAATCAGTGACTTAGAAATAGTTCAAAATCGAATTGGTAAAATAGCTAAAAAATGTGAAATGACTAAAGATAAAGGAGAATTACTAGAGTTTGCAACCTTAAAAAAATGTGAAGATGCTCTTATCCATAATATCCCTTTAAGAAGATTAGAATTTGATAAAGATGAATTACTAGTCCTAAAACCATTTTGCTTAATAACATTAAAGCCAATTATTTATATGGCCAATGTTGACGAAGATGATGCTATTTTAGGACACAATAAATATACAGATATGGTATCAGAATATGCCTCAAAAGAAAATGCTAGTGTCATAGTTGTATGTGCAAAAATGGAAAGTGAACTAGCTGAAATGAATGACGATGACAAAGCTGAATTCCTAAAAGAAATGGGCATTTCCAATAGTGGTTTAGATAAACTAATATTTGCCACATACGATTTATTAGGATTACAAACATTCTTTACATCCGGAAAAGATGAATGCCGTGCATGGACATTTAAAAAAGGAATGAAAGCACCAGAATGTGCCGGAATTATCCATTCAGATTTCCAAAGAGGATTCATTAAAGCTGAAATAATGTCATTTGATGATTTAAAAGAATGTGGCAGTGAATTAAAAGTAAAAGAAGCTGGAAAAATGCGTTTAGAAGGTAAAGAATATCTTATGCAAGACGGCGATATTGTTTACTTTAGATTTAATGTTTAAAAGTGCTAATTTATTAACACTTTTTTATTTGCATATAATTAAAGTGTATGCTATAATACTTCGTGAGCGAAAGCTCCTTGCTTTGTTATACAAAGCCGAATAGACCAGAAGGAGGATAGAAAAATGGACAAATACGAAATTATGTTTATCGTAAAAACTACTTTAGAAGAATCAGTTGTTAAATCAACAGTTGAATCTCTAACATCTATTATTACTGACATGAAAGGTAAAGTAGAAAATTCTAAAGATATGGGACAAAGAGAATTAGCTTACCCAATCAAAAAAGAAATTAGTGGTTTTTATTATGTATTAACAGTTGAAGCTAGTCATGAAGCAATTGCTGAATTTGATCGTAAAGCTAGACTTAATGAAAACATATTAAGACATCAAATTATTAAACTAGATGAGGAGTAATAAATGAATAATGTTACTTTAGTTGGAAGACTAACAAAAGATCCAGAACTTAGAACTATAAGTACTGGTAATACTACTTGTTCTTTTACAGTAGCAGTTTCGCGTCAATTTACTAATGCAAATGGCGAAAGAGAAACAGATTTTATTAACTGTGTAATCTGGGGAAAACAAGCAGAAAATTTATGTAAATTTTGTACAAAAGGATCACTAGTTGGAGTAACTGGTCGTATCCAAACAAGAAATTATGATGGTCAAGATGGAAGAAAAGTTTATGTAACAGAAGTTGCAGCAAGCAATATTTCATTCTTAGGCAGTAGAAATGGTGGTAATTCTTCTGATGGAATGCCACAAGAAAATGTAAATTCAAATCCTATCGAAACATCTGATATAACTGAAGATCCATTTAAAGACTTTGGTTCAGAAGTAGTACTTAGTGATGACGATTTACCATTTTAGAAAGGATTAAAAATGGCTGAATTTTATCGTAAAAAGAAAAAGATTTGTCAAATGTGTGCTGGCAAAGACGTTGATTATAAAGATGTTAACATAATTAGTAAATATATTAATGATAAAGGCAAAATTATGCCTCGTAGAATGACTGGAGCATGCGCTAAACATCAAAGATATATTTCTAAACAAGTTAAAAGAGCACGTTTTATGGCTTTAATACCATTTGTAAAATAGAAGCACGCCTTCTATTTTTTTGTGCATTTAATAAGTAGAAAATATATTATAAGGAGAACTAAAATGCTGGAATTTAATAAAGTTAGTATAATTATAAAAAAAGATAATAGACCAATAATTAAAGATTTTACATTTGTGTTACACCCTAAAGAAAAAATGGCAATAATCGGAGAAGAAGGAAATGGCAAAAGCACTTTATTAAAATTAGTTACTGATCAAAAAACAGTAATGGAATATGCAACAGTAACTGGACAAGTAAATACAAAAGGACTTCATATTGGATACCTTGAACAATCTCTTCAAGATAAATGGAAAGAGAGCAGTGTAATAGATTATTTTCTAAAAGATAATCCAGATGAAGACGTTAATTTTGATAATTACAACTATCTAACTGACATCTATAGTTTATTTGCTAAATTTGGATTGGACGATGAAATGCTAGAAGAAGATAGGAAAATAAAAACTTTGTCTGGTGGTGAGAAAGTCAAAATTCAAATTATTAAAATTTTGTGTAAAAAACCTGATGTTTTATTACTGGATGAGCCAACCAATGACATTGATATTGAGACTTTAGAATGGTTAGAAAATTTCATAAATAACTCTGATGCAGCCATATTATATGTTTCCCACGATGAAACCCTACTAGAAAACACGGCAACTGGAATTATTCATTTAGAATCTACAAAGAAAAAAACTGACTGTAGACATACAGTCAGTTATGAAGGATACAAAGACTATATAGAGTTAAGAAATAGAACATTATCACATCAAGAAATGGTTGCAAGAAAAGAACAAAGTGATTACAATAAACAGATGGCTGGATTTAGAGAAGTTTATCAAAAAGTTGAATATCAGCAGAAAAATATCACTAGAGCAGACCCTCATGGGGCAGCTTTACTAAAGAAAAAAATGAAATCACTAAAATCTCAAGAAAAAAGATATGAGAGAGAAAAAGAAAATTTCACTGAAATACCAGATGTTGAAGAGGCAATCACTATTAAAAACGTTGTGACTAAAGAAATTCCATCTGGAAAAATGGTATTAGATATTTCTATACCATCTCTAGTTCAAGGAGAAAAAGAATTATCACGCAATGTTAGTTTAAGCATATTTGGCAGTAAACATGTTGTAATAATTGGCCGAAATGGTGCTGGTAAAACCACTTTTATAAAAAAAGTTTATGAAGATTTAAAAACTAGAGAAGATATACAAGTCGGATATATGTCACAAAATTATGATGAACTATTAGATTTAGATAAAACTCCACTCGAACTTTTGACAGAAAATGATAAATCAAAAGATTTTCAAACTCAAGTTAGAACATATCTAGGAAGTTTAAAATTTACTAAAGAAGAAGTTTTAGGAAAAATTGAAAATCTTTCTGGTGGTCAAAAAGCTAAACTATTGCTAATAAAGCTAATCTTAGATCAATCCAATGTTTTGATTTTAGATGAGCCAACTAGAAACTTAAGTCCATTATCAAATCCCGTAATAAGAAAACTTTTAAAAGAGTTTAAAGGAACAATAATTAGTGTAAGTCACGATCGTAAATATATTGATGAAGTATGCAATGAAATTTACGAACTCACTCCAGAAGGATTAATCTTTAGAAATGAATGGAACCACTGGTAAAATAACCATCATTTAATAGGTACCTGTAAGGGTATCTTTTTTTATAAATATTTGTTATAATAACCTTGGTTAGATGGGAGTTTTTATATCATGAAAGTAATTTTATTAAAAGACGTAAAAAAACAAGGAAAAAAAGATCAAATTATCGAAGTAAGTGATGGATACGCTCAAAACTTTCTTATTAAAAATGGATTAGCAGTAAAATATACACCTGCAAGTAAAAACATTTTAGATAACCAAATTTCCAAAAGAAATGCCGATGAAGAGGCATTAATTGAGAAATGTAAGGAAATAAAAGCAAAAATTGAAAAAAAAGAACTAATTTTTAATGCAAAAACTGGAAAAAATGGTAAAATATTTGGTACTATTTCTTCAAAACAAATTGCTGAGAAATTAGCAGAACTAAAAATAGAAGTAGATAAAAAAACAATTAATATAACAAATCCAATCGATACATTGGGGACACATTTAGTTGAAATAAACTTACACAAAAAAGTTAAAGCTGAAGCAAAAGTAGTAGTTAAAGAGGTGTAATATGGCAGAAAGAAAATTGCCTCAAAATTTAGAAGCCGAAATGGCTGTTTTAGGTTGCTCATTTCTAACCAATTATGCGCTAGATAAAGTGTGTGAAGAGTTAGATTCAGATATGTTTATTAGCGAGCCTAATAGAAGAATTTTTGATGCAATTAAATCTTTACATCAAAGTAAAATACCACTTGATTCTGCAACAGTAAAAAATGAAATTGAAAAAAAAGGTTCTATCAATCTTATTGGTGGAATCGAATACTTAAGTGAAGTAATAGATTCAGTAATAACCGCAGCTAATGTTGATTATTACATTGATATCGTAAGAGAAAAAGCACTTAGAAGAAAACTTATAGATGTTACCAATACAATCACATCTAGTGCTTACGATGAAGAAGAAAATACCAATGATTTAATTGATGATGCTGAAAGAAAAATATTTAGTGTAACTAAAGCAAGAAAAGCTGGCGAATTTAAAACAATTGGCGAAGTAATGCGTAGCACTCAACAAGAACTTGAACGTCTAGCTAAAAATCAAAATGAAATAACTGGTATACCTTCAGGATTCTATGATTTAGATAAATTAACAAGCGGTTTTCATCCAAATGAATTAATTATCTTAGCAGCAAGACCTGCCATGGGTAAAACAGCATTTGGTTTAAATTTAGCAGTAAATGCTGCACAAAAGACAGATAAAGCAGTAGCAATATTCAATATGGAAATGAGTGCAGAACAACTTGCATTGCGTATGATTGCAGCTGCCGGAGGAATAGAACAAAATAAATTAAAAACTGGCCGTTTGGAACACAACGACTGGAAAAAAGTAAATGAAGCAATGAGCGAACTTGGAGATACTAACCTTTATATTGAAGATTCATCAGGTATGACTATTTCCGAAATAAGAGCCAAATGTCGCCGTTTAGCTACCCAAGAAAAAGGCTTAGGCTTAGTAGTAATCGATTACTTACAGCTTATTACAGGTAGTGCTAAATACGAAGGAAATCGTCAACAAGAAGTATCAGAAATATCTCGTTCCTTAAAAACGATGGCCATGGAATTAAAAATACCAGTAATTGCTTTAGCACAGTTATCTCGTAGTGTTGAACTACGTGAAAACAAAAGACCAATCATGAGTGATTTAAGAGAATCAGGTTCAATAGAACAAGATGCTGACATTGTTGCATTCTTATATCGTGATGATTATTATAATAAACCAGCTGGTGATAGTTCAAATGTATCAATTACAGAATTAATTATCGGTAAACATCGTAACGGTGGAACAGGTACCATCGAATTATTATTTGAAAGGGATATGAGCAACTTTAGAAACTACATCAAAAAAGAAGAAAACAAGTAAAGAAGTGATAAATATGAAAACTAAAGATATTTTACTTTCCATTACAATGACTTTAATACTTAGTATGCTATTATTTTTTATAGGTGCTAAAAAAGAAACATTAGCTGCTCCAGTTGATGTATATGAAGTTTATCTAAATGGAGAATCTATTGGATATTTAAATTCAGAAGATGAATTTTTAAAATTAGTAGATAATAAACAAAATGAAATAAAAAATAAATATAAAGTTGATAAAGTATATCCCCCATCAGGATTAGTAATCGAAAAAGTATCAACTTATCATGAAAATATATTAACATCTGAACAAGTATATAATATTATTGAACACAAAAATCCATTCACAATTGATGGATATGCTGTAACAATAAAATATAAAGATGAAAACAAAAAACCAATAACAATTTATGCACTAAAAAAAGATTATTTTGAAGATGCATTTTATAATACAGTAGCTGCCTTTGTTGGAACCACTGAATTACAAGCTTATAAAGATAATACTCAAGAAGAAATAACTGACGTTGGTAAATTAATAGATTCAATCTATTGGGAAGAAGAAGTAACAATAAGAAAGGCCTATATTAGTACTGAAGAACAAATATTTACTAATTCAAACGATTTAAGTCAATATATGTTATTTGGAACAACTGAAAAACAAAAAACGTATATCGTTAAAGATGGTGATTCAATTGATGACATAATTGATAAAAACAACTTAAGTATTGAAGAATTCTTAATTGCTAATCCAACTATACCAAGTCAAAATATCTTATTAACAAAAAATCAAGAAGTATCAATCGGATTAATTTCACCCCTTATTAATGTAGTACATGAAGTAGAAGTAGTAGAAGATATTACTAATAAATACACCACTGAATATAAAGAAGATAGTTCACTTTATTACGGAACTCAAAAAGTCCTTCAAGAAGGAAGTAACGGTTTATTAAGAGTTACAGAAAGAATTCAATATAAAAACGGAGCTGTTGAACAATTATATATTACTAAATCAGAAGAAATATCTCCTGCAATTAACAAAATCGTTGTAAGAGGAACTAAATCATATAGTTCTGGTGGAAATTATATTAATACTGGAAATGAGGAATGGTATTGGCCAACAGTAAGTCCATATGTTATAACCAGTAGATTCGGATGGCGTTGGGGTAAACACCATAATGGTATTGATATCTCAGGTACTGGTTTTGGCTCTCCAATCTATTCTGCAACTGATGGTGTAGTAGTTGCTACAAATAACACATGTTCAAACCAAGGATATTACGGAAGTAGATGTGGTCAAAGCTGGGGAAATTACATAAGAGTATCATATAATGAAGGAAAATATACAATCATATATGCCCATATTACTAAAGAATTAAAAGTAAAAGTAGGAGATAAAGTAACTCGAGGTAAACAAATTGGTTACATGGGAAATAGTGGTTCATCAACTGGGACTCACTTACACTTTGCAATACAAGATCAAAATAATAATTATTTAAATCCATGTAAGGCGGCATTTTCATGCTAGTAAGTGTTTTAGCAAGTGGATCTAAAGGCAACTCAACACTAATTACTACGGATCGAGTAAAAATATTAATAGATGCTGGAAAAAATCAAAAATATCTAGAAACTGCATTAAATCAAATAAACTTATCATTAAAAGATATTGATTACATATTAATTACCCATACTCATGCTGATCATACTAGTGCTTTAAAAACAATTGTCAAAAGTTATAAACCAACAATAGTTTTAACCGAATTAATGTATAAAGATTTAGATTATTTAAAAAATTATGAAAATATACTATTATTAACAGATAATCTAGAGTTAGAAGATTTAGTTATAGAAAATATTAAAACATCTCATGATACATCAGATAGTCGTGGATACATAGTAACACAAGGAAATTCATCAGTAGTTCAAATAACTGATACTGGATATTTAAATCAAAAGTATTTTAAAAAACTGCAAAATAAAACAATATATATTTTTGAAAGTAACCATAATATTGAAATGCTAATGCATGGAAGATATCCAAAGTGGTTAAAAGCTAGAGTTAGTAGCGATGTTGGTCACTTATCAAATGAATCAAGCGCATTCTATTTAACAAAATTAATTGGTGAAAATACTAAAGAAATAATCTTAGCCCATTTAAGTGAAGAAAATAATACACCTGAACTAGCTTTAGAAACATTAAATAAAGAATTTGTTGAAAATAATATTAAATTTAATAATATTGTTGTTGCAAAACAAGAAGAAAGAACGGACCTTATAGAAGTATGATAAGAATAATATGTATAGGTAAATTAAAAGAAAAATATTTAGTTAATATGATAGAAGATTATTTAAAAAGAATTAACAAGTATCACAAAATAGAACTAATAGAATTAAAAGATGATAGCAAAAAAGAAGAAGGCGAGAGAATATTATCTAAGTTAAATACTCGTTCATTAAAAGTAGCGTTAACCTTAGATGGACAAAAATTTAACTCTCCTTCTTTTTCTAATTTTATTGATAAAAGTCTTGCCACTTACGGCAACATCGACTTTATCATTGGGGGTTCCGATGGAATTGATGAATCAGTTTTATCAAAAGTTAATAACAAAATATCATTTAGCGATTTAACTTTTCCTCATGGTTTATTTAGAGGAATACTACTTGAACAAATATATCGCGCATTTAAAATAATAAATAATGAAACATATCATAAGTGAGGTAAAAATGGAAGATTTAATTTATGTTGTTGGAACCGCTTTTATAAAAGACGGAAAAGTATTAATAAGTATGTCACAAAGAAGTTCTAAAAAAGGAAAATACACATTAGTAGGTGGCGGAGTTGAAAAAGGTGAAACTTTTAAAGAAGCTGCTAGAAGAGAAATTCGAGAAGAAATAGGTAATGGCTTTGATATTGAAGAATATGAATTAGAAGAAATTCTATGTTTTAGAGAACCAGCTTTATCAGACCCATCATTAACAATTGAAATGCATATGATGTTAGCTAAAAAAGAAATAAATGTTGAATTAATCCCTAACGAAGAAATAATCGAGTATAAATGGTTTGGCTTAGAAGATGATGATTCATATGTATCAACTGCTATAAAAGATCATTTCATTCCTTGGGCAGTTTCTAATAAATTAATGTATTAAGGTAATTATGAATAAAACAATCAAAAGAATATTAATTATTCTCGCTTTATTAGCTCTAGCAGACGGAATTTATTACAATTTTCTAGAACTATGGTTAGCAGAAAATGATATGCATATTAAAACAATTAGTACAGTATTTAGTCTTTGTTCAATTCTAACTGTATCAACAATATTTCTATGTTCTAATTTGATTGGAAGAAATAAACTCAAAAGATTTACAAATTTATTGTTTTTAATAAAAGTCGTGGTATTGTTATTGATATTTTTCTTAAATGAAAGTGGATTAACCGCACTATATTTATATAATCAAGAAAGGAAATTAGTATGATTGGAAACGATTGGGATGAAAAATTATCAATAGTTTGGAATAGTCCCGGATTTCATAAATTTTGGCACATCATAGAACACGAATATCAAACCAAAACAATTTATCCAACTCAAAATAATATTTTTAATGCTTTAAAATTAACTCCATATTCAAATACCAAAGTTGTAATAGTAGGGCAAGATCCCTACCATGGAGAAAATCAAGCCCATGGCTTATCTTTTTCAGTCCAAAAAGGTGTTACACTTCCACCCTCTTTAAAAAATATTTATAAAGAAATATATGACGATTTAGGCATCGAAGAACCAAACTGTGGTGATTTAACAAAATGGGCCAAAGAAGGTGTACTTCTATTAAACTCTTCATTAACCGTAATAAAAGATATGCCAAATAGTCATAAAGATATTGGATGGAGCAATTTAACAGATTATATTATTAAAGTATTAAATCAAAAAGAAGAACCAGTTGTATTTATCTTATGGGGTAATTTTGCAAAAAGTAAAAAACAATTTATTACTAACAAAAAACATCTAATTTTAGAATCTACACATCCATCACCATTTAGTGCTAGTAGTGGATTCTTTGGAAGTCATCCTTTTAGTAAAACAAATGCTTTCTTAGATGCCCATGGATTAGAACCAATTAATTGGCAATTATAAAAGACTATGTAAAGTCTTTTTTTTCATTTAAAAAACTTTTTATTTTCACATTATTTTCAAATAACTTTTATATCCTTATTACAGGAGTTAGGATTAATATCCAGTTAATAGTAAATATATAACCTACTTATAAAATAACCCAACTACTCGGTACTATTAACACTCCTAATGACAACTTTAAAATATAATTCACTCCAATATTTTAAAGATAAACAAGTATATTAATAATACTACTATTCATAATTACACGTTTATAAAAGAGAAAAAAGTATGGAATAGATTATTAAAAATATACCAATAAAAAGTTATATTTAATTTGCAGCACCTCCAAATCTCTTAAGTATATACCTTACTTCATGCTGAGTAAATTATAAATCATATTATACAAACCAAATTAAACATAACTAAATTGTCATTACAAGAAAGAAGGTGATAATAATAGATTTTATGGGTTATCTAATTTAATAATTAATTAATATAACCAAACAAACATCAAAAATAGATAACGATTTTAATAAAATCTTTAAGATAAAAAATAAAGGACTAATCATATGATTAATCCTTTTTTATAACTTAAAATCATTTATATCATCATCAAACATATCTTTTCCATCAAAGAAAGTCTGTACTTTAATATGATGAATAAAAGCAATAATATTTGAAGGGAACTTCTTAATTGTTTTATTTAATAAATTAGTATATTTATTATAAAAACTCTTAGTAGCTTCTAATTTTTCATTACATTCATAAATTTCTGTATAATAATTATTAAATCTAACATCACTATTTAAATTTTCATAATCAGATTTAATTTTATCAATTAAATTATTAATTTCTGTAAGTTTTCTTTCAAAATCAAAACTTGAAATATTCATAGTTTTGAATCTTTTTAGTTCATCAAAAACCTTTGCATCAACATCAGTTTCTTCTACAATAACATCTTTAATTAATAATAAATTATCATATTTTTTTCTTAATAAATCATCAATAATACTTTCTGCTTCATTAATCTTAATCTTATAAGCTTGTAAATTATTAAAATTAACAATATAAATAATTGTAACTACTCCTACCAATATTACAACTGTAAGAAGTATAGTCATAATACCATCCATACTTTCACCTTAAATAATTATAGCATATAATAATTCAAAAAAATACAAATATTTTATGTTATACTTACTAAGGTGATAAAAAATGGAAATTAAAACTATCGTAGTTGGACCATTACAAACTAACTGTTATATCTTGACTAAAAATAATCAAACTCTAATAATTGACCCCGGAGATGAACCAAATAAAATAATAAACGAAATAAATAAAGAAGTAATTGGTATTCTAATTACCCATTATCACTTTGATCATATAGGAGCATTAAACACTATAAAAGAAAAATATAACTGTCCCGTCTATGATATCTCCAACTTAAAAGAAGATATTAACACCATCGGTTCATTCTCTTTTAAAGTTATCAAAACTCCTGGACATAAAAGTGATTTAGTAAGTTATCTCTTTGATAAAAATCTATTTTGTGGAGATTTTATTTTTAAAGGAAGCATCGGAAGATATGATTTACCTTCTGGAAATTTTCAAGAAATGCAAAAAAGTATTTCTCAAATAATAAAATATGACCAAGACATAATTATATATCCTGGTCATGGTCCTAAAACAACATTAAAAGAAGAAATAAACAATCTAATAAGTTATCTCTGAATAAGAATGATTATAAACAATCTTTTCATCAAACTCTACAAAGTTAAGATAGATTAGTAAAATTAGTTGCCATTTACCAGTCTTAGGATCACTCATAACTAAATGATCTTTACCAGCTTCTTCAATAATACCTTCAAATATTTTATCTCTCCAAGTGTTAGAATCCGGAAAAGAAAAATATGCCTTAGCCCTTTTTCCTTTATTTAATCTTAAAATATTTTCAATATAACTTTGTTCATTATCAACATCATTACCAATAGGAGCATTATTTAAATTCATATCTCCTTGATAATTAGCATTTGGATAATAAGCACCATTCATTAAAATCACCTCTATATAAATTATGTAAATAAAAATAAAATATTCTGTTTGACAAATTATATTTTTTATAGTATTATCTAGGCATAAATCAAAGAAGAGGACGAGTAATATTATGTCTTACTTATAGAGAGTTAACGGTTGGTGTAAGTTAATGGTAAAGTAATATGAATAAAAACCTTGGAGTGAGTTATCCGGTAAATTACCGTTATCAATTAAGAGGATCAGTTAATGATTGAAGAAGGGTGGTACCACGACTATTCGTCCCTTTAATCATTAACTTTTTTTATTTTAGAAAGAAGGATTATTATGAGAGAATTTACTGATCAAGAATTAATTAGAAGAGAAAAAGCTCAAAAAATTAGAGAACAAGGAATTGATCCATTTGGTCATCGCTTTGAAAGAACCGCTTTAGCCGCTGAAATCAAAGAAAAATATCAAGATGTCGAACATGATGCATTTGAAAACATTAATGATGTCTATACAGTAGCAGGAAGAATTATGTTTATTCGTAAAATGGGTAAAGCATCATTCTTCAGTATTCAAGATAAAAGTGGTAAAGTTCAAATTTATATTTCTATTAATGATGTAGGAGAAGAAACTTATACACTATTTAAGACTGCCGACATTGGTGATATTGTTGGTGTAACTGGTAAAGTTATGAAAACCCAAACTGGTGAAATAACTTTAAAATGCCAAGAATATACTCATTTAGTAAAAGCCTTAAGACCATTACCTGAAAAGTTCCATGGCTTAACTGATATTGAAGAAAGATATCGTCGTAGATATGTTGACTTAATCATGAATGAAGATTCTAAAAAAGTAGCTTTTACTAGACCTAGAATTATTAGATGTATACAAAACTTTATGGATAATCGTGGATTTACTGAAGTTGAAACCCCTATTTTAAATACCCTTTTAACCGGAGCATCTGCTAGACCATTCATAACTCATCATAATACTCAAGATATGGATATGTACCTTAGAATAGCCTTAGAATTACCTTTAAAAAGACTATTAGTTGGTGGTATGGAATCAGTTTATGAAATTGGTAGAACCTTTAGAAATGAAGGTATGGATCCAATGCATAATCCAGAATTTACCTTAATGGAAGCATATCAAGCATATTCAAATCTAGAAGGCATGATGGAAATGACAGAAAATATGTTTAAAACCATTGCTAAAGAAGTATTTGGAAAATATACATATAACTGGAATGACAATGAAATTGATTTAGAAGGTCCATGGAAAAGAGTTAGCATGGTAGATGCTATCAAAGAACAAACTGGAATTGATTTCCAAAAAGAAATGACAATAGAAGAAGCTTTAGAATTAGCTAAAGAACATAATATTGAAGTTGAAGAACATCAAAAGAACGTTGGACATATTATTAATCTATTCTTTGAAAAATACGTTGAAGAAACCTTAATCCAACCAACATTCTTATATGGCCATCCAGTTGAAATATCTCCATTAACTAAAAGAAATCCAGAAGATCCTCGTTTTGTAGATCGTTTTGAATTATTTATTGGTGGTAAAGAATTTGCAAATGCGTATACTGAGTTAAATGATCCTATTGACCAATTAGAAAGATTTGAAGATCAATTAAAAGAAAGAGAACTTGGTAACGATGAAGCTAACGATATTGATATGGATTTCATCGAAGCTTTAGAATATGGAATGCCCCCAGCAGGTGGAATTGGATACGGAATTGATCGTTTAGTTATGTTCTTTACTGAATCAACAAGCATCAGAGACGTAATATTATTTCCAACAATGAAGAAAAAAGCCTAATTATAGGCTTTTTTTAGTCGAAAAATGCAAAAAAACTTTTTTATTTATATCTAATAATGTTATAATGTTAATAGAGGAGGTTATAAATGAAAAAATTTGCAGAAAAACATGATTTAGTTAAGATTGCAGGTATCATGGTACTAATTTCTGTTTTATTAACATGGGTTATTCCCCAAGGATATTTCTCTGGTGCTGAATTAACTTCAAATGATATAACAAGAGTTGGTATATTTGATTTCTTCACTTATGGATTATTAGGAATGTATTATTTTACTGTATTAGTAACATTCTTATTTGTCTTAGGTGGTTTCTATCAAGTATTATCTAAAACTGCCGGATACCAAAAATTAACTGCAAACATGGCAGAAACATTTAAAGGAAAGGAAATATTATTCACATTAGTAGTTTCGTTCATTATTGCTGCAATTTCTGCTGTAACAAATGAATACATTTTATTAATAGCTGTTGTTCCATTCTTTATTACAACAATGAGAAAAATGGGCTTAGATAAAATTACAGCATTCGTTACAACATTTGGTTCTATATTAATTGGTGCTTTAGGTACAGTATATAGTACTAAAATTGTAGGAGTTAATGTTCAATACTTATCAGTAGAATATAGTACATTATTATGGGCTAAATTATTAGTATTTGGTTTAACATATGTTGTATTTAATATCTTTACTGTAATACGTCTTGTTAAACATAAACCTACAAAAGACGAAGAAATTAAAGACATGTTTGAAGAAACTAATGTTACTAAAAAAGACAAAGTATGGCCTTTAGCTATAGTACTTGTTTTAACAGCTATAGTATCTATCATGGCATATTTACCATGGGAAGAAGTATTTGGCATTACTTGGTTTAAAACAGCAACAGAAAACATTTTACAATATGAAGTATTTGATTCACCAATCTTCGGATATATTTTAGGATCTGTTAAAGAATTTGGTTCTTGGGATATCTTTGGTATTCAAATCATTATGTTAATTGCTTCATTATTAGTAAAATGGATTTATCATATCAGTATGGATGAATTTATTACAGCATATGGTGAAGGATTTAAAAAAGTAGGTAAAATGGTAGTATTACTATTATTATCTTACTTAACATTAGAATTCACAGCTATGTTCCCAGTAATCCCTACAATTGTAAATTGGATTATTTCATTAAGTGATAAATTTAATGCATTGCTAACTACAATTTCAGGATTATTAACATCAGCATTTACTGTAGAATATTCATACACTGTTAATTTAATTGGAACATTCTTAACAACTAAATTTGCAGACTTAACAGATCAAATTGCTTTAATATTACAATTAACATATGGTTATGTAGGATTTTTCATTCCATCTTCAGCTATCCTTTTAATGGGATTATCATACTTAGGAATCTCATATAAAGAATGGATGAAATATATTTGGAAATTCTTACTTATTATGTTAGCAATAATTGTTGTATTATTATTAATTATTTGTTAATTAAAGAAGACACATTGTGTCTTTTTTTGTATAATAAAGATAGGTGATACAATGAAAAAAATGCTTATATTATTATTGTGCTTATTATGTACATTTGGCTGCACAAAAAAAGGTGATGACTCCCTAAAAGGAAATATAAATATCAAAGAAGCAACTGGCAAAGATAATCGTTTAATATACTTTATAACTAATAAGAATACAGAAAATATAGATTTAACTATCAAAACTATTTTTTATGACAAAGATAAAAATAAAATATCTGAAGATGAATCAACAATTAATGCAATTACTCCTAATCATGAAATAGTTTATCAATTATTTAAAACACCCAATAATTATGATTCCAAAACTATTGAAGTAATCCCTAATATCTCTAAATATCAAGATACTTATGAAAATGAAATAAATTTAGAAACACACAACGCTGAAGGTAATTACGAAGTATATGTTACTAATAATTCAAAATTTACATTAAATGAGCTATCAATTTCTTTTGTTTATTATCAAAATAATGAAGTAGTTGGAGTATCTACAAATAATTTAAATAATTTATATAGTAAAGATACAACTAAAATTAAAATATCTCATCCATATAATGAAAAATATGAAGAAATCCCCTATGATAACTATAAAACCTACATAAATACTGCATATTAACAATTGACTTAACGATTATTTAATGTTAAAATCAAAATTGTAATGCGAAGAATATATCTAAGTAGTTACATACCAATTTAAAGAGAGTAAATATTATTAGCTGAGAGTATTTATAAATTAAAGTATGTAATGAATTTCAATATAGGAGCATTAATCGCAGACAGGCGTTATCCGAATAAGAGCATGTAATTCATGAATTAAGGTGGTACCACGGCTATAAGTCGTCCTTTAGTTTATGAATTTTTTTAATGGAGGTAAAAATGAAAGAACAATTAAAAGATTTAGTAGAAAGAGCTAAACAAGAAGCTAATCTAATCAAAAATGAAAATGATTTCTTAAATATTAAATCTAAATATTTAGGAAAAAAGAGTGAATTAGCTAATTACATGTCAGAAATCAAAAATATGTCAGTTGAAGACAAAAAGGAATATGGTCCATTATTTAATAAGATCAAAAAAGACTTTGAAGAATTATTTGCAACTAAATTAGACGAAGCATCAAATAGTAAAGAAGTATTAACATTTGATCCAACTATTCCTTGCAAATGTAAACATGGTTCTTTGCATCCAGTTACACTTGTTGGTAGAGAAGTATCAAACATTCTAAAAAACATGGGATTCATGGTATTATCTGGTCCTGAAATGGAAACTGAATATTATAACTTTGAAGCTTTAAATGTTCCTAAAACACATCCAGCACGTGATATGCAAGATACATATTGGTTAGATAATGGTATGCTTTTACGTACTCAAACAAGTGCCCTTCAAGTAAGAGGAATGCAAAAACATGGTGCACCAATTAAACTATGTGCTCCAGGAAGATGCTTCCGTAATGAAGATTTAGATGCATGCCATGAAAATACATTCTTCCAATTAGAAGGAATGGTAATTGATGAAAATATTTCAATTAGTAATCTTATTTATACCATGGAAGGAATTTTAAAAGAAGTATTCCATAAAGATATTAAAGTTAGATTAAGACCAGGTTATTTTCCATTTACTGAACCAGGTTTTGAATTAGATTGTTCATGTACAATTTGTGACGGTAAAGGATGTCCAACATGTAAAAATTCTGGTTGGTTAGAATTATGTCCATGTGGAATGATTCATCCAAATGTCTTAGAAGAAAGTGGCATAGATAGCACAAAATATAGTGGCTTTGCCTTTGGTATTGGTTTAACAAGATTAGCAATGATGAAATATAAAATTAATGATATAAGAGTACTTAATTCAGGAGATTTAAGATACTTAGAAAACTTTAATGTAAGGTAGGTGAAAACATGAAAATATCGTGTAATATACTAAAAAAACATATTGAAAAAAGTGATGATATCGATTTCCTTTCAATCTGGGATAAATTCACAATTAGAACTGCTGAAGTAGAAGGAGTTGAAGTTAAAGGAAATCAATTCGATGGAGTAGTAACTGCTAAAATTATCGAATGCAATGATCACCCAGAATCAAAAAAATTACATATTTTAAAAGTTGATACTGGTAAAGAAATTCTTCAAATAGTTTGTGGTGCTCCCAATGTTAGAGTTGGTTTAATAAGTGCTTGTATAAAAATTGGTGGTCATATTGGTGATATTGAAATCAGTAAAAGACCATTAGTTGGAGTAGATTCATATGGTATGATGTGTAGTGGTAAAGAACTTGGCATCAGTGATGATCATTCAGGAATAATTGAATTACCCGATAATACTCCAATTGGTGAAGATTTCAAAAAACTATTCCCAGTAGAAGACATAATTGTTGAAATTGATAATAAAAGTTTAACTCATAGACCAGACTTATGGGGTCATTATGGTATTGCTAGGGAAATAGCTGCAATTACTGGTCATAAATTAATACCACTTGATTTAGTAGAAAATCAAACCGAAGGTGAAAAACTAAAAATTAAAATTAATAATCCGGATTTATGTTACCGCTATGTTGGTACTAAAATAGATAATATAACTAACAATGTAACACCAGTTTGGATGCAAATATTCTTATACTATGCTGGTATGAGAAGCATCGATTTAATTGTAGATTTAACTAACTACTTAATGTTAGAACTAGGCCAACCAATGCACGCTTTCGATTCAAGAGTCGTAAAAGACATCGAAGTAGGTCTAGCTGAAGAAGGAAGTACATACACAACTCTAGATGGCAATGAAAGAAAGTTAACAAATCAAGATCTAATGATTAAAAATGGTGGTAAATACTTTGCAGTTGCCGGAGTAATGGGTGGCTTAGATAGTGAAATCGTAGAAGACACTAATAGTATTGTTTTAGAATCTGCTTGCTTTGAAGCCTCAACCGTAAGAAAAACAGCAATAAGATTAGGACTAAGAACTGAAGCAAGTGCCAGATATGAAAAAAGCCTAGATCCAAACATGGCAATTATTGCTACTAGAAGATTCATTAAGTTATTAAAAGATGAAAATCCTGATGCAACCCTTGGTACTGCTATGACTGATATCTATCCAACAGTTCAAGAAGAAAACCATATAACCCTAGATAAAAGTTATCTATATAAATATATGGGATTTGATATTGATGACAAAACCGTAATGGATATTTTAGAATCACTATCATTTAAAGTAGAAAATAAAAATAAATCATTTGAAGTAATTGCTCCAACCTTTAGATCAACTAAAGATATAAGCATTGCTGCTGATGTAATCGAAGAAATATCTCGTATTTATGGTTATGAAAACTTTAATAAAGTACCATTAAAAATGGCAATGACATTTGGTACTCCAGAAACAACATATGACACTGAATATGAAGTAAAAAATTATTTAGCTACTAAATATAACTTAAGTGAAATTCATACATATTTATGGAATAAAACATCATTTTTAAAGAAAATAAATGTTGAAGTTGATAATACTAAACTATTAGGTAAAACTGAAGATAATACCTTAAGAAAAGATTTATCATTAAGCATGTTAGAAGCAGCTTCTATTAACATTAAAACTTATGATGAATTTGGTTTATTCGAAATTGGTACAACCGTTCAAGGTGAAAATCAAGAAAGACATCTAAGTATTTTATTAACAAGAAACAATGATAATCTAAAAGAAGGTTATTATCTAGCTAAAGAAATTGTTTATAACTTATTTAGTCAATTAAAGAATGTTAATATCAAATTCTTAAAAGATGAATGTGATAATTACTATAATTCAGAATTAAATTTATCTATAGTTGTTAATAATAACATTATTGGTCATATTAATGTATTTAATAGACAAGTAAGTAATGCTATATCAAAGAAAAAATCATTTGTTGTAATTGATTTAGATTTTGAAAAGTATGAAAATGTTGAACCAGTAACATATCAATATCAAGATATTAGTAAATATCCAAGTTCTTATTTAGATTATACAATCATAACTAAACGTGGAACATTCTACCAAGATTTAGATAATACTTTAAATAAATTTACTAGTCCAATAATCATGAATAGAGAATTAATAGATATCTATTTAGAAGAAACAACTAAGAAGATTACTATTCGTTACACAGTTGGATCAAATGAAAAGACATTAACATCTGATGAGTTACTAGATTTCAAAACAAAATTTATTTCATTCATTAAAGACGAAGGATTAGAAATTATTGAAAACTAAAAAAGAACGCCTATAAGCGTTCTTTTTTTAATACATCTCCTTTTCTCATATCTTTCATACTCTTAGTAAGATTTTGATCTATCGAAAACATAATAGTACCAGATAATTCATTAACTTCTACCACTGTAACTTTAACATAATTACCAATTTTATATTTTTGTTTAGTTTTTCTACCAACTGCTGTAAAATGTCCCACATGAAATTGATAATTATCACCTAAAACTTTATCATAAGTAGTTATACCACTAATACCATCTTCAGTAGTGACGGCTATATATCTACTATTAATATCATCAATAGTTGCAATAAAAGAATAACCTATAAATTGTTTCATATAATTTACAATTTTAGTTCTTTCCCATTCTTCTTCGATAACGGTTGCCTTAACTTCCATCATAGACGCATGAACAGCTTCTTTCTGAACTTCATCTTTAAGTTTTTCATAATCAGCTGGAGATAATGTAACTTTTCCTGCTTGAATATCATTAAATAAATCCATTTGATTTTGATTTCTTGTATCCGAAAATCTTCTATCAGGACTTGTTGTATGACCATATTTAGAAGCGGCTAATCCCCAATGACCATTATTTACCGTACTATAGCCAGCTTTAGCAAAAGATGAACCAATTAATCTAGAAATAAGAGGAAACTTATCAGATTCTTGAATTGATATTAAAAATTCTCTAATGCGTTTAGGGGTGCATAATTCCTTAATATTATCTATTCCTATATTCATACTTTTAATAATAGCTTCTGCTTTTTTTACTTTTTGAACACTTGGTCCTTCATGTACTCTATACATAAATGGAACTACCTTTGGATCAATATATTCAGCATTCTTACAATTGGCTCCAACCATAAAATATTCAATTATTAGTTGGGCCGGTAAAGCTTGTCTCTTTTCACTTTCAATAATATTACCATCTTCATCATATTCATTGTATAGTTCATTACTATCAATGGTAACTCTTCCTTGCTTTTTAGCAGCCTCTATCATTTTTTGAGCAACTATCCACATTTCATTAATATCTTCAACAAAAGGCTCATAACCAACCGGCACCTCACCAGTTAAAATTATTCTATTGACATCATCGTAATTCATTTTCTTTTTAGAATTAATTATTGAATCACAAACTCTAAAACTAACAATTTCACCATCTTGATTAACTTCATAAATATTAGATTTAGTTAATCTATCTACACCTTCATTTAAAGAAAATATGCCATTAGATAATATTTCAGGATATAAAGGAATTACAGTATTAGCTACATAAAGACTAGTAGTATTTTTAGCAGCATGTTGAAATAAATGACTACCAGGCTTAACATAATGAGATACATTAGTTATATGAACTCCAATTTCCCAGTTACCATTTGGAAGCTTTTTAATGCTTACAGCATCATCTAAATCTTTTGCACCAACTGGATCGATAGAGAATATCATCTCATCTCTAAAATCATTATCTTTATACATTTCAATTTCTTCAGGTAAAACAGTTTGTGGTATCTTTCTTGCTTCTTCCATAACTTCTTCTGGAAACTCAATTTCAAATCCATTCGCATATGCAATTAAAGCAATTTCATCAGAAACCGTTCCATTTAATGAAATTCTTTTAACAAATTCACCATCAAAAGAACCATTAACCATATCTTTATCAACTTTAATTAAAGCATAATTACCCTTACCAATCATTTTCACAACACTTGGATCAAGATTAATATTTAATTTACCACGAATTCTTTTAGGCTCAATAAATAAAGAACCATCTTCTTTTTCCCTAACTTGACATACAACATTAGGCATACCTCTTTTTAAAATTTTAGTTACAACAACATCCCCAGCATGATTAACATTATATTCAACTTCATCAAAAGGAATAGCACCATTTAAATGAGTTTCAAATACGGTTAATTTATTACTTTCTGTTGAGCAAAAACTTTCTTCAATAAAATAATTACCATCTTTAGTTTTTCTTAAGATACCTTTTTTTACATCATTACCATAACAATAATAATAACCATTATTTAAATAAATAATGCCTTCATCCATAAGTTTTCTTATAACTTTATCAGTATCTATTTCTGCACAATTTTCTTTTAAAAAATCGCTTAGTCTTGTATATGAAAGACATTTTCTTTTCATTCCTCTAATGTAAATTCTAAGTTTGATAACTAATAATTCCATACCAAAACACCTCGTAAACTCATATACTCCATTATAAACACAGAATTTTTAGAAAGTAAACCATTTTACAGTAAAAAATAAAATTTAAACATTTATTGATTTTAACTAGTTAATATGATAGAATAAATTTAGAAAAATATTAACAGAGGTGTCTTATGAAAAAAACAATTGGTGAAAATTTAAGAATCTTACGTTTAAGAAATAGTCTATCAATGCAAGAGGCTGGAAAACGTTTAGGACTATCTGCACCAGGTCTTTTAAAATATGAAAGAAATCAAATATCTCCTAGTTTTGAAAAGCTAGAAAAATTTGCTGAAGTATATAACACAACCATCAATGAAATAATGGATACAGAACAATATAATGAAATAAAATTTAATAATTTAAAATTAGAAAGTAACATAACCAGCGTTAAAGAAGAAAAAATTAAAAACGTTTTACGAAATAAAATTGATAACTATTTTGAAATCCTTTCTATTTCCGATAAAAAACTTCAAAATAAATTTGGAGTTCATATTATCAACACTTTAGAAGAAGCCGAAAGCCTAGCAACTAAATTAAGAATATTTTTTACTATTCCCGTAGACGCACCTATTTCAAATTTAATATATCTTTTAGAAAGCCATGACATGATGATTATAACTATACCTCAAAGTAAAGACACTGAAGGTTTTATAGGCTTTTATGAAACAATTAACAATGTTCCAATAATAGCAGTTCCCGAAGCAAGCAATGGCTATGAACAACGTTATAATGTTGCTAAATATTTAGGAGAACTACTAATGGTTTCTTATAATAATAAAGATGCCTTAACAACAAGATTTGCTTTATCATTATTAATCCCAAGACAATCTTTAATTAATGAGTTTGGTGAATTTCGTAACAAAATTGAACAAAAAGAAATTGAAATCTATAGTCGTATATATAAGGTTAGTTATAAAAATATTATTAAAAGATTACAAATGTGTGAAATTATCACTAAAAGCAATGCTAAATATCTAAATATTAATATTAATAAGAACGATTTACATGAACAAATCTATATCGAACAAGCTAATAATTATGAAAAAATGTTATATAAATTAATTGCACAAGGATCATTAAAAGAACCAGAACGTTTCAAATAAAAGTCACAATAAAGTGGCTTTTTTCATTTAAATTAACCCCATAAAATGATATAATATTTATAGAGAAATAGTGAGGCATTATGGAATTATTAGACAAACTAAATAAAGAACAAAAAGAAGCAGTTATGCATGTAGATGGACCAGTCCTAGTAATGGCTGGTGCTGGTTCTGGTAAAACCAAAGTTCTAACTACAAGAATTGCTTATTTAATAGATCAAGGAATAAATGATTATAATATTTTAGCTATAACATTTACCAATAAGGCAGCTAAAGAAATGCGAGACAGAGTAAATAATATTATTGGTGATTGTCATTCATTTATTGGAACATTTCACTCTTTAGGACTTAGAATAATTAGAGAAAATAATACTTTTTTTAATTTGCCTAACAATTTTACAATTATTGACAGTGATGACACCAATACTATTGTAAAAAGAATCCTAAAAGATATGAACCTAGATTCAAAACAATATAGTCCATCTTATGTAAGAAATAGAATTAGTTTTATTAAAAATCAAATGTTATCCGACATGGAACTAGATAAATTATTTAATACACCAACGGACAAAGTTGTTGTTGAAGTATATCATAAATATAATGAAAAACTTAGAACCAGTGCATCAGTTGATTTTGATGATTTACTAGTACTACCAGTAGAATTATTTCAAAAAAACAAAGAAGCACTAGAACACTATCAAGATAAATTTAAATATATTTTAATAGATGAGTATCAGGACACTAACCCTGTTCAATATAAATTATCAGTTCTACTAGCAAATAAATATCAAAATATTTTTGTTGTTGGAGATATGAATCAAAGTATTTACGCCTTTAGACAAGCTGATTATCGTAATATAATTAACTTTGAAAATGATTTTAAAAATTGTAAAACTATTAAATTAGAACATAACTATCGTAGTACCAATACTATCTTAGATGCCGCAAATGATGTAATAAGTCATAATAAAGAAAGAAAAGACTTAAAACTTTATTCAGACAAAGGTGACGGAGTTAAAATTAAATATTTACGCAGCTATGATGAAAAACACGAAATTGCTTTAGTTATTGATGAAATAAATGATTTATTAACCAAAGGATATAATCCCTCAGATATTGCTATCTTATATCGTACTAACGCCCAATCTCGTGTAGTAGAAGATGTCTTCCTATCAAAAGGAATTCCTTATAAAGTATTTGGTAGTTATTACTTCTATAATCGTAAAGAAATCAAAGATTTACTAAGTTACCTAAGACTAATATATAATCCTCAAGATGAAATAAGTTTAAGAAGAGTTATAAATACCCCAAAAAGAGGAATTGGCGAATCTGCAATTAAAGAAATTGAACAAAGAGCTAAAGAAAATAACACTTCTATGTTTGAAGCTCTAGATACTAAAAAAGAATTAGAATTTAAAGAAATAATTAACAAATTAATTAAAAAGAGTGAAAGTTTATCTTTAACCGAATTAATAGATGAAGTTTTAGAAGACTCCGGATTAAAAAAAGAATTAGAACAAGTTAAATCATTAGAAAATGAAATAAGATTAGAAAACTTACTAGAATTTAAAAGTATAACCGCTTCATATGAAGAAAGAACCGGTTCAGTAAACTTAGGAGATTTCTTAGAAGAAGTATCACTAGTAGCTGATGTATCTAATCATACCGAAGATGGTAACGTCGTAACATTAATGACTCTTCATAGTGCCAAAGGTTTAGAGTTCCCAGTTGTATTCTTAATCGGTATGGAAGAAGGAGTATTTCCTCACAATATGTCTTTAATGGAAGATAACATCGAAGAAGAAAGAAGACTATGTTATGTGGGTATTACTAGAGCTAAAGATATTCTTTATTTAACAAACGCTAAAAGAAGAATGTTATATGGAAAAGATACTGAAAACATGCCATCAAGATTTATTTCTGAAATAAATGAAAATCTACTAGAAAAAAACGAAACATTTAAAGAACCAAAAATAATCAATAAAAAAGATATGTATACAGAAGATAAAAACGATGATATTGTAGTTGGAAGTATTATATCTCATGAACAATATGGAACTGGAGCCGTTATATCAGTAGATGGTTCATTAATATCCGTTGCCTTTAAATCAGGTATAAAAAAATTAATGAAAAATCATAAAAGTATAAAAAAATTAAGTTAGATAAAACTATAAAAGAGGTGCTCAATGAAACAAAGATATGATGAATTAATCGCATTAATAGAAAAAGCAAATTATGAATATTACACATTAGATAACCCCACATTAACTGACCGTGAATATGATAACATGATGAGTGAACTTTTAGACATCGAAGAAAAATATCCTGAATTAAGAAGACCAGATTCTCCAACTCAAAAAGTTGGAGGAGAAATTATCTCTGAATTTAAAAAGGTGCAACACAAAATACCAATGTTTAGTATTGCTGATGTCTTTAATGAATCTGAAATTGTTGCGTTTGACGAAAGAGTTAGAAAAGAATTTCCTAATCCAAGTTATGTATGTGAGCTTAAAATTGATGGTTTAGCAGTATCCCTAATTTATGAAAATGGTATCTTTAAAAGTGCTGCTACCAGAGGTAATGGAACAATTGGTGAAGACATAACCCATAATGTTAAAACCATTAAAAGTCTTCCGTTAAGATTAAATAAACCCGAAACAATTGAAGTTCGTGGCGAAATATATATGCCAAAGAAAAGCTTCAATAAATTAAATGAGCAAAGAGAAAAAAATGGAGAACCATTATTTCAAAATCCAAGAAACGCCGCAGCTGGAAGTATTAGACAATTAGATAGTAGTATTGCTAAATCACGTAATTTAGATGCTTTCCTATATCATGTTCCTGCTACAACCAAAAAGACCCATTATGAAGCTCTAATGGAATTAAAAGAGTTAGGTTTCATTGTAAATCCTAATATCAAATTAGTTCATAACATCTCAGAAATTCTTGACTACATTGAAGAATGGACAGAAAGAAGAGATGAATTACCATATGAAATTGATGGAATTGTTATTAAAGTTAATGATATCCACATGCAAAAAGAATTAGGAAATACTGCCAAATATCCAAAATGGGTAATTGCTTATAAATTTCCTGCTGAAGAAGTAAAATCAAAACTAACAGACATCGTATGCACAGTTGGCCGTACTGGTCAAATAACTCCCAATGCAGTTTTTGATCCCGTTAAAGTTATGGGCTCAACCATTAGAAGAGCAACACTTCATAACGAAAAATATATCCAAGATAAAGACTTACGTATTGGTGATATGATTCTAGTTCATAAAGCTGGTGATGTTATTCCTGAAGTAGTAGGCCCAGTTTTAAGCGAAAGAAAAACAGAATTACCAATCTATCATATGCCAGATACATGTCCAATTTGTGGAACAAAATTAGTTCCAACTGAATCACAAATAGACTTAATGTGTCCAAATGACGATTGCCCTGCTAGAAATATCGAATCACTAATTCATTATTCAGATCGTAAAGCCATGAACATTGAAGGCCTTGGAGAAAGAATAATTGAAGATTTTTATAACATGCATATCATTAATAATATAATTGATATCTATAATTTAAAAGACAAAAAAGAAGAATTAATCGAATTAGAGGGATTTGGTGATAAAAGCGTTAACAACCTTTTAGAAACCATTGAAAACTCTAAAAAAGTCTCATTAGAGAAATTACTATATGCTATTGGTATTAAAGGAATTGGTGAAAAAAATGCTAAAATTCTAGCCAAAAAATATAATACCCTTGATAAATTAATGGCTGCATCAGAATCTGAATTACAATCAATCCCAGACATTGGACCAATCCTAGCTCAAAATATCATTATTTTCTTTAACAACCCAGAAAATATAGAGCTAATTAATAATTTAAAATCAATTGGAATGAATACAACTTATCTAGGAGCAACTACCAAAGAAAATGAAAATTTTATTGGTAAAAGATTTGTTGTAACTGGAACTTTAGAAAAATATACTAGAGATGAAATTCAAGCTTTAATTGAAGAAAATGGTGGTTTATGGTCATCATCTGTTACTAAAAATACAGCGGCAGTTATTGTCGGTGATAATCCAGGAAGCAAATATGACAAAGCCAAAGAATTAAATATTCCTATCTGGAGTGAAACAGATTTTGAAGAACAATTAAAAAGCGAATAGCTTTTTTTCTTTTGAAATAATTTGTCAAAAAAACTGATTTGAATTATATAATTATGTATAGTATAATATGAGTACGAGGTGGATAATTATGGGAAAATTAAAGGGGTTCTACAAAAATAATCGTATCTATTGCATCATGATGGCAATAAGTATATTTTGTATTGCACTAATTGGCGTTGCATTCTTAGTATACTTTATTAATCAAACTAAAACTGATGCATATGGCGATCGTTTAAATGGAATAGAAAATGTTAAAATAACAGATAAACATAAAGAAGAAGTAATCGCTGGAATTAAAGAAAATAAAATGGTAGATAAAGTAACAATTAATGTTAAAGGAAAATTAATCTACATTAATGTATATCTAAATTCTGGTAAAAAAGAAGATGCTCAAAGCATTGCAATAAAGTCTCTTGATCTTCTAACCGATGAAGAAAAAGAATTTTATGATATAAACTTTACCTTTAGTAAAGAATCAAAATCAGAACAAGAAGCAAGCTTTATTATGATGGGTTATAAAAAAAGTGATGCCACAATTATTTCTTGGACAAAGGATAATGGTGAATAATGAAACGAAAAAAGAAATTAATTATAACAATTATATCGCTTGTAGTTGCTGCAATTATAGGTATATTTGTTTATTACAATTATTTTTATGATGCTAATAAATTAAATATTTCTGAAAAAGAATGGATAAATGATAATAAATCAAATATCGTTTCCTTTAATGTACCATCAGACCTTAATGTATTTGGTAAAGATGGTAAAGGTGTATTCTATGATTATCTAGATGAATTAAGCAATAAATATGATATAAATGTAGATAAAAAAATAACTCCAATTAGTGGTGGAACTGGTATTGGTTTTGCTGTTACAAAAGACATAACTGATAATGACTTATTATTTTATCAAGATCACTATGTAATTATAGGAAGAGACTATGAAGTTGTAACATCAATAACTGATTTAAATGGTAAAACAATTGGTGGCTTAGCTGATGGCATTTCAAGAGTTAATTCAAGTTATAAAACATCAATAACATTTAGTACTTATGAAACAAAAGATAAATTATTAGCAGCCATGACTAACAAAAATATTAATTATATGATAATTCCACTTAATGAATATTTAGATGAGATTATAACTAATAATTACAATATAATTTATCATTTAGACAACCTAGTATTAAATTACTATATTAAACTAGGAGATAACGAAAAATTTAATTCAATTGTTAAAAAATTCTATAATATTTGGTCTAAAGAAAATTTAGAAACAAGTTATTATACAAATCTATATAATTTATATGTTGAAAAATTAGGACTTACTGAATTAGAAACCGATACTTTAACAAATAAAGTTTATACCTTTGGATTTGTAAACAGTACCCCATATCAAACTTTAAGTAGTTCAAAATATGGTGGAATGATAATCGAATATTTAAAAGACTTTAGTAAATTTAGTAAAGTTGAATTTAAATATAACAAATATAAAAACTATAATGCTTTAATCAAAGCTTTCAATAATAATAAAGTTGATTTAATCTTTAACGATACATCACTAACATCAGGTAATCATTTCATTAAAACAAACATAAATGAAAAATTTTATATAATTAGTCCTTTAAAAGATAACCATTTATATAATGATTTAAGTGAAATATCAAATGAAACTATTTATGTAATTGAAAATAGTGAATTATCAAAATATTTAAAAACAAAAAATAATATTAACTTAGAAGAAGTAACAAGTGAAAAAAATCTACTTAAACAAGTAAAAAAAGGTTCACTAATTGCTTTAGATGCTACAACATATGAATATTATCAAAATAAAAAAATAGATAATTACTATGTAAGTTATACTGGATATACAACTGATAATTATACATTTAAATATGTTAATAATACTGATACATTCTATAAACTATTTAAATCTTATATTAATAGATTAAGTAGCAGTGATATGTTAAGAAGTGGTCTTTTATCTTATGAACAAGCAGAAACAAATGGTAATACTGCAAGTACAATTGCTAAATATGCTTTAATTATTATCACATTCTCAGTTGCTGTAATTGGAATTGTAATCTATTCAAAGAAACATATTAAAATGAACTCAAAAATCAGAAAAGACGAAAAGTTAAAATATGTTGATATGTTAACATCATTAAAAAATCGAAATTACTTAAATGAGAGAATGGATATCTGGAATCAAAACACTATTTATCCTCAAGCAATCATAGTTATCGATTTAAATAATATTAAGTATTTAAATGATACATTTGGTCATGAAGAAGGCGACAAACAAATTATGGCTGCTGCTAATATTCTTCACCAAACCCAATTAGATAATACTGAAATTATGAGAACTGATGGTAATGAATTTATGATATATTTAGTTGGATATCAAGAAAAACAAGTAATTAATTATTTAAAGAAATTAGTTAAAGAATTTAATGATTTACCATATGAATATGGTGCTGCATTTGGTTTTAGTATGATAGTAGATGATTTGAAATTGATAGACGATGCAATTAATGAAGCAACAATTCAAATGAGAGAGAATAAAGAGATAGAGGCTGAATCAAATGAAGAAAAAGAAATCCTTTAGTAAACAAATTAATCGTGCTAAAGCATTCATAAAAAAAGTTTGGGAAATATTAAATAGACCAGAAATGGCAATTTTGCCAGGACAACTGGCCTTTTTCTTAGTATTATCCCTAGTTCCAATCATAACAATAATTGGTTATGGAGCCTCATTCTTTAACATATCAATAGATACAATCATAGAATTTTTAAAAGCAAATTTTGATCAAAGTATAGTAAAACTAATAGTTCCAATTATTAGTGGTAAATCTTTAGATTTTAATTATATTTGCATGATAATAATTATGTTATATTTTGCATCAAATAGTGCTGATTCTATTATTATTACAGCCAATGAAATATATGGAATTAAACAAAGTACATGGCTAAAAAGAAGAATCAAAGCTATTGGATTAACCTTTCTTATAATAGTTTTATATCTGTTTGTACTTATTGTTCCACTTCTTGGTGAAAAAATAATAGATGCATTTGATTACTTTAATTTAAAAAATATCATAACGAGCATTTTAAAAATTATTCAAGGACCCATATCTTGGTTAATTATCTTTGCGTTTATAAAAACTATATTTACTATCGCCCCTGACAAACACATTCCTGCATCACAAATTAATTTTGGTGCCATATTTACAACAGTTGGATGGATTTTAACAACAGAAATATATGGATATTATACATCTCATTTTGCTAGATATGACATCTTCTATGCAGGCTTATCAAATATAGCAGTATTAATGTTATGGATATATTTCCTAAGTTTTATTTTTGTAATCGGATTAAGCTTAACAACTAGAGTTGAAAAAGAAGAATTGGAAAAAACAGGTTCTATAAATATTGAAGAATAAAGCATAATAATAACATGTACACGAGTATTACTTAGTACATGTTATTTTTTCACGATCTCAATCTAGTTTTGTCGAACTAACGATATTGTGGAGTAATATTTGAGAAATAGTTTAACTACTATTTCTTTTTGTTTTGAAAATTTAAATATATGTGTTAAAATAATAACTAGGTGGGAAAATGAAACAAAAAAGATTAAAAACACAAAGATATGATAGTGAAGACACAAAAGAAATTAGAAATTTAATAATTATAGCTGTAATCTTAATTGCTTTAGCTGTTGGTCTTTATTTTCTAACAGATACAATTTTATCAAAGAAAAATAAAGATACATCAACAGTAGAATTTGATTATACAGAATGCACTGTAGGAACTATGTTTAATAGACCTTATGATGAATACTACGTATTCTTATACGATTCAACATCATCAAGTGCATCACAATATCAATCTTTAATTTCTAATTATGAAAAGAAAGATAATGCTAAAAAAATATATTTTGTTGATTTAAGTACAAAATTCAATAGCCCTTACGTAAGTGATAAGTCAAATAAAAAACCAACAAAAGCAAGTGAAGTACAAGTAAAAGATTCTGCTCTAGTATTAATTAAAAATGGAAAAGTGTCTAAATATTATGAAAGTGTAACAGATTATGAAAAAGTGTTAAATTAACACTTTTTTTATTTTGTAAAATTTGTTTTTATGTTATTATTAAAATGAGATGATAATATGAAGGATAAAAGAAAAACTAAAAGCAAAAAACCAACATTTGAATTATGGGAAGTAATTGTTATTACCCTTGTTGCATCAATAATAATGGGTGTTAGTACAGGCTGCGTAGTATACAATAATAAAAAAGATAATTGCTTCAGTTCAAATGATTCAAAATATTTAGCAGAATTTGAAAAATCATACAAAAGTATTTTAGAAAACTACTATGATGACATTGATGAAAACAAACTAGTCGAAGCTGCAATAAGTGGTATGTTAAGTTACCTAGGAGATCCATATTCAACTTATTTAAATGAAAATAGTACAACAATTTTAAATGACTCATTAAATGGTTCATATGAAGGAGTTGGAATAGAAGTAACAACAACTGATACTGGCAAAATAAATATAGTTAATGTATTTGATGATTCACCAGCCCAAAAAGCCGGAGTTCATCCAGGTGATATAATAACTAAAATAAATGATATAGATATGGCTAACAAAACATCAAACGATGCAGTATCTGAAATTCAAAAAAGTAAAAAAATAAAAATTGAAGTTAACAGAAATTCCAAAATATTATCTTTTGATTTAGAAAAAGCTTCATTATATGTACCTTCAATCTCAGCCGAAATCAAAGAATATAATAATCAAAAAGTAGGCTATATTAAAATAAATAAATTTTCTGACACAACATACGAACAATTCAAAAAAGAATTAACTAATCTTGAAACAAAACAAATAAATAGTTTAATTATTGATGTAAGAAATAACACGGGTGGATACCTATCAGACGCAACTAATATTGCTAAAATGTTCTTACAAAAAGGAAAATTAATCTATTCATTACAAAATAAATTAACTAAAGAAGACACTGTAGATGATACAGAAGAAAGTCGTAATTATAAAGTATACATGCTAATTAATAATGGTTCTGCATCTGCCTCAGAAGTTCTTGCATCTGCCTTAAAATATAGTTACGGAGCAACATTAGTTGGTGTAAAATCATATGGAAAAGGTAAAGTTCAAAAAACATCAACCTTAAGCGATGGAACCATGTACAAATACACTTCTGCCAAATGGTTAACTCCAAAAGGTAATTGTATTGATGAAGTTGGTTTAACTCCTGACATTGAAGTAAATCTATCAGAAGAATATATGAATGATCGCGTTCCTGAAAAAGACAATCAATTACAAACCGCATTATTTGAAATGACAAAAGCACAATAAATTTTTATTATGCTTTTTTATGTGATATAATTAAATTGCAGGGGTGATAACATGAAAAAAATATATTTCAAAGATTATGATTTAGAAATTAAATTAACACCATTTATCAACATAATCGGAACAATGAGTAGTGGAAAGACACTTATTTTAAAAACATTAATAAATCAAACTCATTCTTCCAATATAATGATAGATGATACACCAGTAAGTAACTTAGATATTGAATTTTTAAGAAAGAACATCGCAGCTGTTTTAAATAACTTTGATTTTAAAACAAATTATGTTAAAGAGGAATTATTATATTATCAAAATATATTAAATATAACACCAGAAGTAGCTTATAAAAACATTGAGAGATTTTCTAAATTTTTTGATATTGAAGAATTACTAGAATCAAAAATTGAATATTTAACAATTTACGAAAAAGCATTTATTAAAATTTTATCTTTATTAATAATTAATCCAAGTATTTTAGGTATTGATGATATGTTAACATACTTAACTACAAGTCAAAAATTAAAAATAATAAAATATGCTAAAAATAATAAAATTTGTATATTAAATGTTACAACTAATCCAGAAGAATTATTATATGGAACAGATATTATTATCTTAGATAACAATCATGTTGTTGCATATGAACCATCAGATATTATCTTATCAGACGATAAATATTTATCTAAAATAGGAATGCATCTTCCTTTTATTGTTGAAATGAGTACCAATTTAAATTACTATGATTTACTAAAGGAAAAATATTTTGATATGAAAGCATTAGTAGGTGAATTATGGAAATAATGTATGTAAAAAAAGCTAGTACAAACTACTTTTCTAGTAAAAATTTTATTGGCTTTTATGGTGAAATCAAAGACCTAACAGTTTTACTAGATGAAATTAAAATTCCTACAATAAAAAAAAATTCAAAAGTAAGTAGATACATCCCTAAGAATAAAATGTATAATCAAATTCTAAATATAACCGCCGATTTATTAAAGAAAAAAACTAATGATTTAAGTTACGGAGAATATAAATTAGCGTTATTACTTTATACAATCTCTCTAGAACCAGAAGTTATAATCTTAAATAATTTTGATTTAGGCTTTAATAGTAAAATTAAATCTAAAATATCTAAACTAATTAAAACGGTCAATGCTGAACATAAAACAAATTTTATAATAATATCTAACGATATTAATTTTATTAATAAAACTACCAAACATATTATAATATCTAAAAATAAAGTTATTAAATATCAAGGTGATATTCTTACCGCAATTAAACAAGGTTTCATAGATAAACCTCCAATTATTACATTCATTGATATGGCAAATGAAAAAGGTGCTAATTTAGAATATACCTTAGATAACAAGGAATTATTAAAAGGAATTTATAGGAGTGTCTTTTAATGAGATATTTAGCAAGTATCAGTTATGATGGAAGTAAATTTTATGGCTTTCAAAAATTAAAAAATCATAAAACAGTTCAAAGTGAATTAGAAAAAGCCCTAACTAAAATTAATAAAACTATAGTATATGTTAAAGGATCTGGAAGAACTGATCGAGGAGTTCATGCTTTTAATCAATATATATCATTCGATTTAAATGTTAATATCCCCACAGATCATATAAAAGAAGCCTTAAATTCATTAATTGATCCAGCCATATACGTTAACTCAGTTATTGAAGTAAATGATAATTTTCACGCTCGTTTTGATGTAAAAAAGAAGTATTATGAATATGTTATAAATTTAGGAGAATACGATCCAATAGATAATGACTATATCTATAATTATTGTCATAAATTAAATATTAGAAAGATGAGACAAGCATCAAAATATCTCTTAGGATTTCATTCATATAAAGAATTTGTTTCAGGAGAAAGAGAAAATTATAATAGTGTTATATATAAAATAAAATTTTATAAAAGAAAAGACATCTTATTAATAAGGTTTGAAGGTAAAAGCTTCTATAGATATATGGTTAGAAATATGGTAGGAGCTCTAATATCAGTTGGCGAAGAAAAAATGCCACCAATTTATATCAAAGAAATGCTTGAAGGCAAAAAACATAATTATATAACTGTTCCTCCAAATGGATTATACTTAAGAAATGTTAAATATTGACATTTTTCAAAATAAAAGATATAGTTATTAAGATAATAGAGAGGTACCAAATGAAGAATAAAAAATTATTATATCTGGGTGTATTTATAATTATTATCTTATTAATTGTAGGAATAATTTTAATTAAAAAAAATTCTACTAATAAAAAAGATAATTCCAAAGAATCTATTGAAATTGTAAATGGAATCAAAATTGAACATTCGTCACAAACTACATTAAAATCATACCTAGAAGATAAAGTTAAACACAAAAAATTAAAAGAAATAATCGAACCAAAATTAATATTTAATATGGATAGTAATGATGGTAAATTTGATTATTATAATAAAATTATTAATGTTGAAATAGTTGATAATAAAGTAAATTTCTCTGTAGGTGATAAACAATTACTTTCTCTTAAAGAAAATAATGATATTGAAGCATATAGTCTTAATAATAAAGGAATATTATTTGAATCAAAAAATGCTATTTCTGTTGTAACAAACAACAATGTAGTTCTTTTATCAAATGTAAATATCGATAGTAATGCCAAACCACTTATTTCTGGAAAGAAAGTTTATTATGGAACTCCTTCATGCAAAGGATTAAAATCAAATGGTAAAGAAGGAGAAGTAGTCGAAGTATTTGAAATCAATTTAGAAAAAAATACAATTCAAAAAATTGCCAATTTAGATCATAATAAAGGTTGGAAATGTTAGCAAACTCTTATGTTTGCTATTTATTTTGCTAAAATTTTGTTATAATAATTAAAGAAGGTGATAATATGTCATATATAGTTAATGGTCATAATGTATTTTTAATTCTATTAACAACCTTAATATCAAGTTTGATATTAGTACCAATTGTAAAGAAAGTTGCTCATCATATTGGCGCAATCGATTATCCAAACGAAAGAAAAGTTCATAAAAAACCAATTCCTAGATTAGGTGGCCTAGCTATATTCTTATCATTCTTAATTGGTTACATGTGTTTTGGCCAAGTTACAACGCAAATGATATCAATCTTAATTGGTAGTTTTATAATCATCGCATTAGGAATTTGTGATGATATCAAACCAGTACCAGCCAGATATAAATTCTTAGTTCAAACTATTGCCGCATGTATTGTCGTATTCTATGGCCATATTTATATCGATATGGTTAGTATTTTCGGTTTAGAAATAGTTTTTGGCGCTTGGGGTTATCCACTTGCAGTCTTACTTATTGTATCAATAATAAATGCCGTTAATTTAATTGATGGTTTAGATGGATTAGCAGCCGGAACCAGTTCAATATTCTTTTTAACAATCTCAGTTATAGCATTTTATTTAGATAGGCTAAATGGTTTAGATGTAATATTATGTGTAATTATGTTAGGATCAACCCTAGGATTTCTAGCTTATAACTTTAATCCAGCTTCTATATTTATGGGAGATACTGGAAGTATGTTCTTAGGATTTATGATATCTGTTACAGCTCTATTAGGCTATAAAGGAGCTACAGTAACATCATTAATAATTCCTATCTTAATCTTATTTTTACCAATCCTAGATACTATACTAGCAATATTTAGAAGATTACTTAAAGGAGAAAACATTGGAGCACCTGATAAAGAACATTTACATCATCAATTATTAAAATTAAATAAATCAACCAAAAAGACCGTATTAATAATGTATGCATTTAATTTACTATGTGCTTTAATATCAATATTATATGCCCTAGGAGATAACAAATTAGCCATCATACTTTATTCAATATTATTAATAATAACATTAATTTTAATATTTAAAACCGACATATTATTTAAACATAATAAAAAAGACAAGTAAATCAGCACTTAAATAGATTGCTTTCTATTTATTAAAGCTGATTTTTTTGATACAATAATATTGTGATGAAGTATGAAATTATATTTATATGATTTTGATGGCACAATTTATGATGGCGATTCATCTGTAGACTTTTTTAAATATTGTCTTAAAAAGAATCCTAAAATTAAAAAGATGTTACCAAAAATCGGATTAAAATTTATAAAATATAAATTAAAGTTAATAACAGTTACTGAATTAAAAGAATATATTTTTTCTTTTGTAAACTATATTGATGATATTGATAAAGAAGTAAAAAACTTCTGGAAAGAGCATAAAACAAAACTAAAAAACTTCTACATGATTAAAGATCATAAGAATGACATAATTATATCTGCATCACCAGAATTTCTATTAAATCCAATTTGTAAAGAATTAAAAGTCAAAGATTTAATAGCTTCCGATGTAGATAAAAAAACTGGACATTTTAATAAACCAAATAATTATAAAGAAGAAAAAGTAAAAAGATTTAGAGAATTATATAAAGATGCTATTATTGAAGAAATGTATAGTGATAGTTTAAACGATAAACCATTATTAGACTTAGCCAACAAAAGTTATTTTATTAAGAAGAATACAATTTATGATTATAAAACATATAAACCTAATTTTATTGTTAGATTATGGAATTGGTGTTGGGACATTTATCACAAAAATGAAGAACTATGGAATTATTTAATAGTTGGCGGTTTAACAACTCTAGTAAGTATTGTCACATTTGGCTTATGCTCAAAAGCCATGGATTTAGATTTAATAACATCGAATATCTTATCTTGGATTTGTGCAGTACTATTTGCTTACTACACTAACAGATTATTTGTTTTTAGAAGTAAAAATAAAAACGTAATTAAAGAATTCATCTCATTTACAGGTTCTAGAGTATTAACACTATTATTAGATACCGGACTAATAGTTTTAATGGTAAAATTCATGAAAATAGATGAATTAATAGCTAAAATAATTGTTCAATTTATTATAGTTATTGCTAATTACATTATAAGTAAATTAATTGTATTTAGAAAAAAATAAGGAGTGAAAATATGAAAAAAATTATCGGATACTATCGTGATTGTGATTTTCTTACAATGACAGGAACATCAATGGCACTATTAGGAATTGTTTTTGCCATTAATGGAAATAAATTATTACCAATATTTTGCTTAATTCTTTCTGGAATTTGTGATGCATTTGATGGAAAATTAGCAAGAAGAAGAGAATCTACTAAAGAACAAAATGTTTATGGAGTTCAATTAGATTCACTATCAGATTTAATCTCATTTGGAGTATTTCCATTAGTATTAACAGTAACATGTTTACCAAAAAACTGTTATCTAGCTTGGGTAGCTATGATTTTCTATTCCCTATGTGGAATGATAAGACTTGCCTACTTTAACACATTAGATATTTGTAATAAAAGTGAAAAAGGGTATTTTATTGGTGCTCCAATAACAACAATATCAATTATTTATCCTATTGTTTATCTAATTTGTTTCTTTAATAAGTTTGAACATTTCCCTATAATTTCATCAATATTCTTTATAATAGTAGGAATATCATTTATTTATAGAATAAAAATAAAGAAATTAGATGACAAAGGTAAAGTTATTTTATCAGTTCTAGGAATACTACTTATAATTGCTGTACTTGCTAAAATAATATTTTTTAAATAGAAGATAACTAAAAAAGTTATCTTTTTTTAAAGGAAATCAAAAAGTTTTAGTTAATATAACTATTAAAGGAAGTAAAATGATAAGAATAGACAATATAACTAAAACTATAAATAATAATAAAATATTAAATAACATAACTATAAACTTTAGACCTCATGAATTAGTATGTATTTTAGGACAATCGGGAAGTGGAAAAACTACTTTATTAAATTTAATTGGCAACAATGATACGCCAACTACGGGAAATATTTACTTAGGAAAAACTAACATTAAAAATATTAGTAGTCAGCAATACCACAATCAAATAATAAGCTATATCTTTCAAGATTATAATTTAATAAAAAATCTAAGTCTAAAAGACAATATAGAATTGCCACTAAAGTTAACAAATAAAAAAATATATTCTAAAAGATTTACTAAGTTAATCACTAAATTAAACATAGATAAAATAATAACTAAAAAAGTAAAATACTTAAGTGGTGGTGAAAAACAACGAGTTGCTATCGCCAGAACGATTCTAACTAATACAAAAATTATTTTAGCAGATGAACCAACCGGAGCTTTAGATACATTTAACAGTGAAAAGATAATGCAAATTTTAAAAGACTTATCCAAACATAAATTAGTCATAGTAGTAACTCATAATCAAGAATTAGCTAAAAAATATGCTACCAGAATAATTGAAATAAAAGATGGAAAAATCAAATCAGACAATAATCCATGTCATAAAATTTATAATTATCATCTAAAACCTCATAAACTAAAATTGAAATACAAAGAAATAATCAAAATATGTATAAATAACATTCAAAGTAAATTGGGCCGAAATATTTTAAAAATACTAGCTTTCAGTATCAGTACTTTTTTCTTATCTCTAATTCTAAGTATAAACCAAGGATTAAACAAAGAAATAAATAACCTAAATCAAAACAATTATTATACTTATCCTTTAATAATAAGTTCATATTCCTATGATAAATATAATTTAAAAAATCAAACTCAAAATACAACCGAAATAAACATAAATAAATATACAATAAAAAATAACATCGATAATAAATTAATTGATACTTTAAAATCATTAGATAAAAATACATATTCAGGTATTTCTTATTCAAAAAAGACTGAAAACAATAATTTATTAATCTCTAATCCTTCTAATAATCTCTTTAAAATAATAAAAGGAACATATCCTCAAAATAACAATGAAGTAATGCTTTTACTTGATAATAATAATTCGATAGATGAAGAATTACAAAATTCTTTAAACATTCATGGCACCAACTATAACGATTATTTAAACAAAATAATTTTAATAAATTCTTTAGAAGTAAAAATAACTGCAATCGTAAAAAGTAATAATGAATATCTATCTTCTCAAAATGGAATTGTGTATAATCCAGAACTTATTAACACTAAAATAGAATCTATCTCAATATATCCTAAAACTAGAGAAGGTAAAGAAAAAATAAAAAAAGTATTAAATAAGTATCAAATTGTTGATGAAGCTCAGGAAATAACCGATATCATTAACCGCATAATAAAAATAATAACTTATGTTTTAATAATCTTTAGTATATCAGCTTTCACTATTACTATAATTATGATGAATATTATGTCATATATCGAAGTGATTGAAAGAAAACAAGAAATTGGTATCTTAAAAACCTTAGGAACTAGAAATAAAGATATTAAACGCATCTTTATATTTGAAAATATTTTAATAGGTTTCATCTCAACTATCATTTCATTATTAAATCTATATATACTTTCAAAAATCATAAATCCTATTATAAATGCAAAGATTGGATTAACTTCTTTAATAACCATAAATATTAAAACAATAATTATCATCTTTATTGTAAGTTTTATTATAAGTAAAATAAGTGGTTATATTCCATCAATAATTGCATCAAAAAAGAAAATAACTGATATTTTAAGATAAGAAATATTATGTTATAATCAAATGGGTGATAAAAATGATTATACCAGTTGGAGTAAGTAAAAAACATGTTCATATAACTAAAGAAACATGTTTAAAATTATTTAATACAGATCATTTAGAAGAAAGAAATCCTTTAAATCAACCAGGCCAATTTGCTAGTACAAGTACAGTTGATTTAAAATTAGGAGATAAAATAATAAATCATGTAAGAGTAGTAGGTCCTATAAGACCATATAATCAAATAGAAATATCTCAAACTGAAGCCGATTATTTTGGAGTAAATCCTCCAAGAAGACAAAGTGGAGATTTAGAAAACAGTTTATCTATAACTCTTGTTGGTCCTTGCGGAGAAGTAAATCTAGATAGTGGATTAATTCTAGCAGAAAGACACATTCATATGGACCCAGAAACAGCTAAAAAATTAGATTTAGTCAACAAAGAAATAGTAAATGTTTATCAAAATGATAAATTAATATTTGATGCATTAATCAAAATATCAGATCCTGCTTATGTTGAAATTCACATTGATACAGATGAAGAAGTAGAATTTGATTTACATCAAAATGATGAGGTAGAATTTAAAAAATGTGGAAAATAGGAAATGTTGAAATTAAAAATCAAATAGTTTTAGCTCCAATGGCTGGTATTAGTAACACTGCCTATAGACAAATTATTAAAGAAATGGGAGCAGGTCTAATTTACGCCGAAATGGTTTCTGATAAAGCTATTGTTTTCGGAAATCAAAAAACCTTAGATTTACTAAAAATGGATGAAAAAGAAAGACCAATTGCCCAGCAAATATTTGGTAGTGACATCGAGTCATTTGTAGCCGCAGCTAAACTTGTCGAAGAACAAATGCATCCAGATATTATTGATATAAATATGGGATGTCCTGTGCCAAAAGTTGCAATAAAAAGCCAAGCAGGAAGTGCTTTACTAAAAAATCCAGATTTAATTGAAGAAATCGTATCAGCAGTTGTAAAAAGTGTTTCTGTACCAGTAACAGTCAAAATAAGAAGTGGCTGGGATGAAAATAATATTAATGCTGTTGAAGTAGCTAAAAGAGTAGAGAAAGCTGGCGCCAAAGCTATAACCGTTCATGGTAGAACTAGAAGTCAAGGCTATAGCGGTAAAGCAGATTGGAATATTATTAAAAAAGTTAAAGAAGCAGTTAATATACCTGTAATCGGTAATGGTGACGTTACATCTTGCTACTTAGCAAAAGAAATGCTTGATTACACAGGATGTGATGCTGTCATGATAGGTAGAGGAGTATTAGGAAATCCTTGGCTAATTAAAGAATGTGTCGAATATCTAGAAAGTGGTAAATTGCCAGAAGAAGTAACCCCTAAAGAAAAAATAAATATGTTAAAAAGACATTATAAATTACTATTAGAATCATCAAATGAAAAACTAGCAACCTTAGAAATAAGAACCCATGCACTTTGGTATATAAAAGGATTACCAAAAAGTGCGAGTATTAAAAATGAAATATGCCAAACTAAAAATAGTGAAGAAGTCTTTAAAATTCTCGACGATTATTTAACATCATTAGAATAAATAAAATTAGTAATTGAATTATTCTTTCAAATATAATATAATTTAAACAAGAATAAAGGAGTGTTACTCATGGAAAAAGAAGAAAAGAAAAAAGTTACAAAAAAATCAGGAGAACCTAAAAAAGAAACAAAAAAGAAAGCAGCTCCTAAAAAAGAAAAAACACCAATTTCATTAAATGAAACTGTAAATTTAGAAAAAGATAAACCAGAAATGAATCCCGATGAAGTAGCAGTAGTTAGTGGTCAAATGTGCATTCATTGTCATAATTATTTTGATAAAGGATTAACAATCTGTCCACATTGCCGTAAAAGACAAACTAATAATAGTTTTGGTTTAACAATTGCCATCGTATTCGGACTAGTATTTTTATTATTTATAATTGCTGGTTATTTTGTTGATAAATACATGATGAACACATCAAATGAAGAAGAATACAAGACAAGTTGTAAGTTAGTTTCTTATGAAAACTTAATAAGAGTACCAAAAGATTATAAAAATCAAAAAATTAAACTTATCGGAACTGTTGTAAGCGTAAGTGGAATTGATGATGGTTATGGAAATGAAATGACAATTAGTTTAAATGCTAATTTATTTGAAAATGGTATCGAACAAATTATTCAAGTAAACTTTAGAGATAAAGATTATAGTCAAGGATTTATGCAAGGTGATTTAATTACAGTTTATGGTGAATATACTGCAATTAACGGTAATGAACCTGAAATAGATGCAGAATATATAGTATTTGGTAATTAAGAATGAGTAATCATTCTTTTTTTATATAATTTTAAAAATCTGTGGTAAAATACTAATGCAAAGGAGTAATAATCATGGATAAAATAATTATTAAAGGTGCAAGAGAAAATAATTTAAAAAATATAGATTTGGAAATTCCTAAAAATAAATTAGTTGTAATGACAGGAGTATCAGGTTCAGGCAAAAGTAGTTTAGCATTTGATACTATCTATGCTGAAGGTGAAAGAAGATACATTGAATCACTTAGTGCATACGCTCGTCAATTTTTAGGTGGTTCTGATAAACCAGATGTAGATTCAATCGAAGGTTTAAGCCCAAGTATATCTATTGATCAAAAAACAACAAATAACAATCCTAGATCAACCGTTGGAACAGTAACAGAAATATATGATTATCTAAGATTATTATTTGCCAGAATTGGAACACCATATTGTCCAATTCATCATAAGCCAATCAAAAGTCAAAGTATTGAAGAAATGGTTAATAAAGTTCTTGAATTAGGCGAAGATACAAAAATTGAAATTCTATCTCCAGTAGTACATGGTGAAAAAGGAACTCATCAAGATTTATTTGACGATTTAAGAAAAAAGGGTTTTACAAGAGTAAGAGTAAATGGTGAATTAACAGACTTATCTGAAGAAATAAAATTAGAAAAAAATAAAAAAGACAATATATATGTTGTAATAGACCGTATTGTTGTATCACCAGATGAAAGAAGCCGTATCTTTGAAGCTATCGAAATAAGCACAAAAATGGCTGATGGAAAAGTATTAATTCATATTATCGATGGTGAAGAATTTATCATGAGCGAACACTATGCTTGTCCCGAATGTAATTTCTCTCTACCAGAATTAGAACCAAGACTATTCTCATTCAATGCTCCATATGGTGCTTGTCCCGAATGTAAAGGTTTAGGAATTAAACAACATTTAAGTTTAGATCTTCTAATACCAGATAAAAATAAAACCATCCTGGAAGGTGGAATTAAAGGATTCAGCATTGATCAAAATATGGCATTAACTCAATTAGAAACAGTTTGTGATTACTTTAATATAGATTTAACTAAAAAAATAAAAGATTTTACTAAAGAAGAATTAAATATAATTCTATATGGAACCAATAAAGTTTTAGACTATGAATATGTAAGTAAAAATGGTAACAAAAGATATGTTAAAGATACATATGAAGGAATAGTTAACAACTATGAAAGAAGATATATAGAAACCAATAGTAAGTGGATAAGAGATTGGCTTGGAACATTTATGGTTGATCAAGCATGTCCAAAATGTCATGGAGCTAGACTAAATGACAACGTTCTTGCTGTTAAAATAAATCATAAAAATATTTTTGAAGTTTGTAATTATTCAATTAAAGAACTATCAGAATTTATGGAAAATCTAAAACTAACTAAGGAACAAGAACAAATAAGCAATCTAATTGTAAAAGAAATAAAAAATAGATTAAGTTTCTTAAATAACGTTGGATTAGGTTATTTAACATTATCACGTGAAGCATCTACCTTATCAGGTGGTGAATCTCAAAGAATAAGATTAGCTACTCAAATAGGTAGTAAATTAACCGGAGTTTTATACGTTCTTGATGAACCAAGTATCGGACTACATCAAAAAGATAATGATAGATTAATTAACTCTTTAAAAGAAATGCGAGATCTTGGAAATACCCTAATCGTAGTAGAACACGATGAAGATACAATGAGAGCTGCTGATTTTCTAGTAGATGTCGGACCAGGTCCAGGGGCAGAAGGAGGATACATTGTAGCAAAAGGAACTCCAGAAGAAGTAATGAAAAATCCAAATAGTTTAACCGGAAAATATTTAAGCGGAGAACTAAAAATTGAAGTGCCTAAAAAACGTCGAAAAGGCAACGGCAATTACATTGAAATAAAAGGTGCCAAAGAAAACAACCTAAAAAATATTAATGTAAAAATACCTCTTGGAACAATGACATTAGTAACTGGTGTATCAGGTTCCGGCAAAAGTACTTTAGTAAATGAAATACTTTTAAAATCCTTAAGAAGCAAAGTATATGGTACTATGGTAGTTCCCGGCAAACATAAAGAAATAAAAGGTATTGATGATATCGATAAAGTTGTTGATATATCTCAAGATCCAATTGGAAGAACCCCTAGAAGTAATCCCGCCACTTATGTCGGAGTTTTTGATGACATCAGAGATTTATTTGCCGAAATGAAAGAATCAAAAATTAAAGGTTATGATAAAGGAAGATTCTCATTTAATGTTAAAGGTGGAAGATGTGAAGCATGTTGGGGAGATGGCGTAAAGAAAATAGAAATGCACTTCTTACCAGATGTTTATGTCCCATGTGACGTATGCCACGGAACAAGATACAATTCCGAAACTCTAGAAGTAAAATATAAAGGTAAAAACATATCTGAAGTATTAGATATGAGAGTTTCCGAAGCTTTAGAATTTTTTAATGCGAGCCCTAAAATTAAAAATAAATTACAAACAATGGTTGATGTCGGCTTATCATATATTAAATTAGGTCAAAGTGCTCCAACTCTATCAGGTGGAGAAGCAGCCAGAGTAAAATTAGCAAAAGAATTACAAAAGAAACCAACTGGAAAAAGTGTCTTTATTTTAGACGAACCAACTACCGGCCTACATACCGACGATATCAAAAAATTATTAGTAATTCTTCAAAGAATAGTAGATAATGGCGATACAGTTATAATAATTGAACATAACTTAGATGTTATTAAATGTGCTGACTACATTGTTGATTTAGGTCCAAACGGTGGCGATGATGGTGGAAAAGTAATCGCAACTGGAACTCCAGAACAAGTAGCCAAAAATAAAGATTCATATACCGGCCAATACCTAATTGATAAACTAAAGTAGTTTACATATCAAAACTATATGAATTGATAAACATAAAAAATAATTATATAATTAAAATAGGTGATTAAATGATAATTTATAGTGAACAAAAAAGTATAAAGTATGCATTAGTAGAATGGATCTTAACTCTGTTAATTAATTCTGCTGTGTTAGTACTAGCATCAAAAATATTCAAAGGATTCTATATTAGCTCATTTGGGTATGCCATCATAACATCAATCGTAATAATGATATTAAATAGTACCGTTAAACCATTATTTAAATTACTATCATTACCAATAACAGTTATGTCATTAGGTTTATTATATCCAATTAATAATGTCATAATATTAAAACTAGCATCATTAATAATGGGATCTACTTTTGTAGTAGAAGGTTGGTTTGTTCCATTCTTTATTTCAATATTTATTTCATTTGCTAATATTTTATTAGATTCAATTATTACAAAAACAATAGTAGGTAACAGATGAATCCTATAATTTTCACAATAGGTAAATTTGAACTTAGATGGTACTCATTATTAATGCTAGTAGCAGTAGTATCATGCCTATACTTAATAAAAAAAGAAGCAAATAGATTTAATGTAAAATCAGAATTTATTTTTAATATGAGCTTTTGGGCAATAATCTTTGGATTTTTATGTGCCAGATTATACTATGTAATCTTTAATTGGAATTATTATTCTCAAAACATAACTGAAATTCTTCAAGTATGGAAAGGTGGTCTTGCTATCCATGGTGGTTTAATAGGTGGTTTACTAACAATCTTTTTCTATACTAAAAGATATGAAGCTAGAACCATTAGATTTACCGACTTTATATGTGTACCACTATTATTAGGTCAAGCCATTGGTAGATGGGGCAACTTCTTTAATGGAGAAGCACACGGAGCTGCAACAACTTTAGAACATCTACAAAGTTTGCATATTCCAGAATTTATTATTAAAGGAATGAAAATTGAAGGTATATATTACACACCAACATTTTTATACGAATCAATAGCCTGCTTTATTCTATTTATAGCTTTTCTAATCATTAGAAGAGGGCCTTATAGAAAAGTAGGCACCATGACAGCTTTATATTTAGTTGGTTATGGAACAATAAGATTCTTTATTGAAACAAGTAGAACTGATGCTTTAATGTTAGCAGGATTTAAAGTAGCACAAATTGTTTCAATTACAATGATAGTTATAGGCATTGTTATGCTTATGATAAATAAAAGAAAAAGTAAATTCGAAGATTTATATAATGACAGCAACAATATGGACAAAATAAGATATTAGGAGATAAAAAATGTACGATTTAATTATAATAGGATTAGGACCAGCTGGTATAAATGCTTGCATATATGCCAAAAGAAGTAATTTAAATGTTTTAGTTATTGAAAGAGGTATGCCTGGAGGTACACTTCATAATATAAAAGAAGTGGAAAACTACCTAGGTTATGAACATATTAATGGTTCCGATTTAGCTATGCAATTTTATAAACAATTTAAAGATTTAAAAATACCTATGGTAAATGAAGAAGTACAGAAAATAACACTAGAAGACAACATCAAAGTTATTGAAACATCAAATAATACATATAAATCTAAAGCCGTAATAATTGCTACCGGAAGAGGACCTCAAAAATTAAACATACCAAATGAAAATCTTCCAGGAGTAAGTTATTGTGTTTTATGTGATGGCAGTCTATATAAAGATAAAACAGTTGCACTATATAGTTCAAACCCTAGAGGATTAGAAGATGCAATCTACTTATCAGGATTAGTAAAAAAATTATACTTAATATCTAACAAAGAACAATTAATCGGACCAAAAGAACTAGTTGATAAAGTTAACAATTTAGAAAATATTGAAATATTTTTTAACCAAAACATAAATGAAATAATTGGAAATGAAAAAATCTCAGAAATAAAATTAAAAGATACAACTTTAAATGTAGATGGATTATTTGTAAATAATGATTATGGTCCAATTACTCATTTCGTTAAAAATTTAGGAATAACAAATGATAAAGGTTACATATTAGTTGATGATCATCAAGAAACATCCATCAAAGGACTATATGCCTGCGGTGATAATACTAAAAAAGAAATATATCAAATAATAACTGCTGCTAGTGAAGGTGCCAGTGCTGCAATCAATGCATATAAATATATAAAAGAAATTTAAAAGGATACAATCGTATCTTTTTTTTCACATTTATACACAAAGAAACATAAAATATATAGAGGTGAAATTATGAACGATTGTAATAATGAATTAGGATGTTGTTACACATTCTGTGCACCACCTGGTCCGACTGGCCCCACAGGTCCGCAAGGAATTCAAGGACCTCAAGGAATTCAGGGTATTCAAGGAATCGCAGG
>SFSZ01000013.1 GCA_004563275.1 bacterium | reverse complement strand
TGGAACTTTACTAGACATCCATTATTAAAATCAGTGTCTAAAGTTTCAACAATAAGAGATTCATTAAATAATTGGAATAATTATACAAGTCAACAAAGATCTCAATTAAAACACAATGAAGAAGAATTAAATAAAATATTTATTGATATATATGGTTTACAAGATGAAATAAATCCTAAACTAGAAGATAAAGATATAACAATCAGAAATATAGATAAATTAAGAGATATAAAATCATTTATTAGCTATTTTGTAGGATGCTTATTTGGAAGATATTCATTAGATGAAGATGGATTGATATTTGCAGGAGGACAATTCGATTCAAGCAAATATAAAACATATAAAGCAGATGAAGATAATATCATACCAATAACGGATACAGAATATTTTAAGGATGATATAGTAGATAAATTTATAGAATTCGTTAAAATAGCATTTGAAGAACAAACTTTAAATGAAAATTTAGATTATATAGCAGATACACTTGGAAGAAAAGGAAATGAAACAAGTGAACAAACTATAAGAAGATATTTTGTAAATGATTTTTATAAAGATCATATTCAAACATACCAAAAGAAACCAATTTATTGGTTATTAGATAGCGGAAAGAAAAATGGATTTAAAGCATTAATATATATGCATAGATATGACAAAGATTTGATTAGTAGAGTACGTTTAGATTATATAGGAAAAGCACAAACAATATATGAAAACAGATTAAAAGAAATAGAAAATGATTTAAATGGAATAACAGAACTATCTACATATGATGTTAAACAATTAGAAAAAGAACAAACAACCTTATATGAAAAATTAGAAGAAGTTAAGAAATACTATGTTAAATTATCAACAATAGGAGATAAGAAAATAGAAATAGATCTAGATAATGGAGTAGCAGAGAATTACAAACTATTTAGATACACAGATCCTGAGACAAATGAAGAAACAAATATTTTAGGAGAAGATAAAATAATAGTACCAAAGAAGAAGTGAGGTTTTATTTATGGAAAATGAAATTCAAGAAATAGATTATTCTGATACATTAGAAATGTTGAAAGAAATAATTAATAATAAGGAATTAAATTACAAAAATAGTTTAAACAGAAGGGTTATTTTCTGGTATGATTCCGAAAAAGAATATTTAAATGTAATTGATAAAATATCTGAAGAATTATCTAACTGTGATATTGAATTAATTAAATATAATGAAGATAGTTTCAGAATTCGTTATCATATTGAAATAGAAGAACCAAATAAAAATTTTGTAATATATTTTCCTTTTATGAAAAAATCACCAATCGAAAATGATTTATTAGATATTGAAGAATCATACGGATATGAATCGTATTTTAATCCAGATAATACTACAAAAATTATAGTTGAATTAGGATTGAGTGATGATAATAGAAATATTATACAAGAAAACAAAAAGTTCTTTGGTAATCAAGTTAGAAGAGATAAATTTAAGGAATTTGATTCGCCAAAGAATAATGCAACAATTAATCATATAATAACAGCTATTTGTTTAGGCTCTAAGAATATAAGTGAAGATGATTTAATTAAACAAATATTTAGAACATATTACTTAGATAAAAATAAATTTAAACAATTACAAAGCTTTGGAAATTTTAATTTTGTTGTTGATTTATTATATAAAAACTTTGGAGTGAAAATTAATGAATATGATGAATTAGATGAAGTAATGAGCAATATGATACTTACATATTTTGTTGAAGATTTAAAAGACAAATCAAATATTAATAAGTATGGCGATTGTATTATTCCTAAAAAATCTAATGCACAAATATTTATTAATAATATAATGAATGATGTTACTACTAATGGAATGTATGAAAAATTATCAAGTAGAGTGTTTGATGAATTTGGCTTAGATGAATATTTTAATGTCGAAAATGCAATTAGTTATGTAAATAATGATGCATTTGAGATTATTGATAGAAATATTATTTTATATGTTATTAAACAGCTGAATGGGAATTCAATAAATTTCGATTCTTTAAAAGAGATTATAATAGATAGGCAATCTAAATTCTGGTATAAAAATTTTGTTAATGAATATAAGTGCCTTTTAAATTGTATTGAATATTTTAAATTAGAAAAAATTGATATTAAACTGATAAAGACGATGGATATAGAAAACCTATCTAAAATCTATTCTGATGAATTATTTAAATTGGATACATTATACAGAAGAGCTTTATTTCATTTTGATAAAATTAAAGAAGATGATGATTTTAAAGATTTATTAGAATTATTAGATAATCATTATTCAAATAATTTTATGTTTGAATTATCGATAAAATGGGATGATGCTTTAGAAAAATTACCTAGATATGATTCAAACAGTTTATTGCTACAAAATAAATTTTTTAGTAATTATATAAATCCAGAAATTAATAATAGTAAATCAGGAAGAATATTTGTAATAATTTCAGATGCATTTAGATATGAATTAGCACACGAATTAAATGAAAACTTAATGAAATTAGCTAAAAATTCTAAATTAGAATATATGCTTGGTCTGATTCCTTCATATACTAAACTAGGAAAAGCAGCTTTGTTACCAAATAATCAAATATCATATATTGAGAATAGTGATGATGTGTTAGTTGATAATATGAAAACATCATCAACAGTTGATAGAGAAAGTATATTAAAAATAATTGAACCAGAATCAGCAACTATTCAATATGATGATATTAAAAAATTTAAGACTAATGATTTAAAGGAATATGTTAAAGGTAAGAAAATTATTTATATATATCATGATGTTGTTGATAAAATGGGAGAATCAAATGATGATAGAGTGTTTGATGCATGCCAAACTGCAATTGATGAAATATATGAATTTATTGACAAGATACATAAGACTTTCAGTGGAGTGAACGTATTCATAACAGCAGATCACGGATTCTTTTATAAAAGAGGAGATATTAAACCGCAACATAAAGTATCAAAAGTATCTGGAAGTGAAAAAACAAAAACTAGATATTCTTATAATAAAAATAAATCTAATGACGAATCTTTGATTTCAATAAAACTAGATTATATATTTGATAATTATGATGGATATGTGGAAATTCCAAGAGGACATAATGTGTTTGCAAAACAGGGATTAACAGATAAATATTATCATGGAGGAGCTTTGCCACAAGAATTAATTATACCTGTCATAGATTTTAAATCTGCAAGAGGTTCAAAAGAACAATCAAAAGTTGGTATTGTCTATAATGGCTTTAATACCAAAATAACAAATACAATTACATACTTATCATTTACTCAAAATAAAAGTGTTGATGAAGAAAATATACCATGTACATATATATTGTATTTTGAAGATGAAAATGGAGAAAGAATTTCTAATGAGGTTAAGATTGTTGCGGATAGAGTAGAAAAAGATTATAACGATAGAATATTTAAGGAAAAATTTATTTTTAAATCTAATAAATATTCTTATGAAAATAATTATAGATTAGTAATAAAAGAAGAAGGACAAAAGAAAGAATATACAAGTATTAGCTTTGATATAGATATTGCTTTTGCAAACGAATTCGATTTCTAAGGAGATGAAATATGAAAGAGTTAGATAGAAAACTTAATGATGTATTTGCTGGAAAAGTAGTAAGAAAGGATTTAACTAAAAAAATTAAAGAGGGTGCAAATGTACCTGTATATGTTCTTGAGTATTTACTTGGTATGTATTGTGCGACAGATGATGAATCGGCAATAAAAGATGGTGTAGAAAGAGTTAAGAAAATCTTAGCAGATAATTTTGTTAGACCAGATGAAGCAGAAAAGATTAAATCAAAAATAAAGGAAGAAGGAATTTACACAATAATAGATAAAATTACTGTTAGATTAAATGAAAAACTAGATATTTATCAAGCTGAGTTTTCCAATCTTGGTATAAAAGATGCACTAATTTCTGATGAATTTGTAAAAAAGTATGAAAAACTTTTAGTTGGTGGAATATGGAGCATTATAAAAGTAACATATAATTATGATGATCAAGATAGACATAGAATTCCATTTAGAATAACATCTTTAGATCCAATACAATTGCCAAACATGAATATGAAACAGTTATTTGAGGGTAGAAAGCAATTTACTAAAGATGAGTGGATTGATATTTTGATTAGATCAATTGGAATTGAACCTGATAAAATTGAATATACTCAAAAATTTCATTTTTTAGAAAGAGCAGTACCATTAGTTGAAAATAATTATAATTTATGTGAACTAGGACAAAGAGGAACAGGTAAATCACATATTTATAAAGAAATATCTCCAAATAGTATTTTAGTATCTGGAGGTCAAACAACAGTTGCTAATCTTTTTTATAACATGAGTCAGAAAAAAATAGGACTTGTAGGTATGTGGGATTGTGTTGCTTTTGATGAAGTGGCTGGTATAAATTTTAAAGATAAAGATGGAATTCAAATAATGAAGGATTATATGGCGTCTGGTTCTTTTGCAAGAGGAAAAGAAGAAAAAAATGCCAATGCCTCAATGGTTTTTGTTGGGAATATAAATCAAAGTGTAGAAGTATTACTGAAAACTTCACACTTATTCGAGCCATTCCCACCAGAAATGGCAAATGATTCTGCCTTCTTTGATAGAATGCATTATTATTTACCAGGATGGGAAATCCCAAAAATGAGACCAGAATTGATTACTGATGATTATGGATTTATAACTGATTATTTATCAGAATATTTTAGAGAGATGAGAAAAAGAACTTTTTCAGACTCTTTAGATGAATACTTTAAATTAGGTAGCAATCTTAATCAAAGAGATGTAATTGCTGTAAGAAAGACAGTTTCAGGATTAATAAAGTTACTTTATCCTAATGGTGAATATTCGAAAGAAGAATTAGAAGAAATTTTAATTTATTCATTAATAGGTAGAAGAAGAGTTAAAGAACAGTTGAAAAAAATTGGAGGGATGGAATTTTATGATGTTCATTTCTCATATATTGATAAAGAGACAATGGAGGAAAAATTCATATCTGTACCAGAAAGTGGAGGCGGAAAATTAATACCAGATGGTCAATTAAAAGCAGGACATACATACTTTATTGGTAGAGGGACAAGTGGAATGATTGGAACATTTAAACTTGAAGTTGAATCTCCAATTGGACACGGTAAATATAGTGTTACTGGTGTAGGAAGTGATAGAGAGACAAAAGAAGCACTTAATACAGCATATAATTATTTTAAGGCAAATAAAAAGAATATTAGTCAAACAATTAATACTGAGAATGTAGATTATTTATTACATGTAGAAGATTTACAAGGCGTTGGATCTTCAAAAGATATTTCTTTGGCGGCTTATGTGGCGATGTGTAGTAGTGCATTAAATAGACAAATTCAGGGTAGCATGGTTATATTAGGAAGCTTATCAATAGGTGGAACAATTGGTAAAGTCGAAGAACTGGCTAATACATTACAGGTTTGTTTTGATTCTGGAGCAAAAAAGTTGTTGCTACCTGCTTCATGTGCTACTGAAATAGGAAATGTACCGAGTGATTTATTTTCTAAGTTTAATATCTATTGGTATAATAGTCCTGAAGAGGCAGTTTATAAAGCATTAGGAATAGAGTAGAAAATTCTACTCTTTTTTTATTTATATAGACAAATAAATTTATTTATAATAAAATACTTTTTGAAAAGCAAATAATAATATAGCTATTAGAGGTGAACACTATATGACCTTTGAAGATTTTTATAATAAAAATATAAAACATAATAGAAAGATTAATCAAGATAAAGAGATAATAGATGAATATAATACTGAATTAATGGATTCTATAATTAAAATTAATATTAATTATATTTCTGAAGACAATAATTATGAAGTTTTTTTATGCGTTATAGATAATAGATATACTAAAGTTATATCTAATTTATTAAATAAGAAATTTGATAATAAAGAAGATGCATACTCTTACTTTAATGAATTAAAAGAAGTAAACACATTAGAAAAATTAGCTGAATTATTATAGAATCATCATTTGTTACCAACATTTACATCCAACAATTTTTTCAACATTTACTTCACCAGTTTTTTAATCTAAAATTGTATATGATAGAACAATTAACGAAGGGAAATTGTTCTTTTTTAATTTTTACTATTGACATCCTAAAAAATAGTATTAGAATAAATAACTAAGTTAGTTAGAGAATATGTGCTCAGCTAATAAGGATGTGGTTGATATGTTTAGAGAAACTGTGATGTCGGCATTATCCAGATGTTATAAAAAACATCTTAAACTTTTAGACTCTCTAATATCAACTGACAACTTAACTGAATTAGCTATAAAGGTGAATAGACTGTAGAACGCAGATATTCACCTTTTTCTATTCCATTTTTTAGGTAAGGGAGGTTTGTATGAGTCAATTAGTTTCGGATAAGATATTAGGAAATCAATTGGAAGGATTATTAGATGAAGATAGTTTGAGCTGTTTTAATATAGCCAAAACTAAGAACAAGCTAAAGAAAGAACATGATTTTATATTGGAACGAACATATTACAATAAATTGATCGAAGCAAGAGAAATGTTACCATATTTCCAATAAGAGGTTATCCAATCTATAGAGATACAGTTATGTATAATAAATTCAAATGTTACACAAAAGGATGATAAAACCATTAGAAGATTTATCATATACTTATTTTACTGTTGAAAATATAGATTATGTTACGCAAGCTGAGCAAACTGTCCAAAGCAGAAATTAGGAACAAGAAGAACAAAAAGAATGGCAAGCTGCTGATAAATTGATTTTTGATCAAATACAAGATGAAATTACAAATCATTTTAAAAAACATAGATATAAGTATGGATATAAAACTACCGATAACGGTAGGTTATATGAAGAAATTGTTTTTGAAGATAATATAAACGAATTAGAATTAAGTAAATTAAAAGCAAAATTTAGTGGTATGTTTCACATAGAAAAAATAATTAAAGATGGAATAATAATTTTGGAGATACATAATGAAACATCCCAATTAGCAAAAGGTGAGTTAGAAATAAAAAGAGAGGACTAGGTCATTATGACTTAGTCCTATTTTTTATGTTTAAAAAATTATATAATAATTATGTTATAATAATATCTAATTTCTGTTATTGTGAGGTGATATAATGTTTATTTCTAAAACAAAAGACAACAAAAGAGTTCATATTAGTAAAGCAAGCAAAGAAGAATTATATTATTGCCCTATATGTGGATCTGAGTTACAAATTAGAGACGGAAAAATAAATATAAAACATTTTGCACATAAAAAAGGTTCAGAATGTTCATCCTTAGATGGATGGCATTATGATATGTCTGAATGGCATTATGAATGGCAAAATCAGTTTCCAATAGATACACAAGAAGTGGTATTTAAAAATAATAATAAAATTCATAGAGCTGATGTTTTTATTAATAACACAGTTTTAGAGTTTCAACATAGTCCGATTTCACAAGATGAATTCAATGATAGAAATAATTTTTATAATAATCTAGGGTATAAGGTTATATGGATTTTTGATGTTGCAGATAAAGACTTTTATTTTTTTAATAAGAAGGATTATGAAGATATTATATTTAGGTGGAATCATCCTCTTAGATTTTTAAAGACTATAAATAATAATAATAAGATGTTACATATTTTTTTACAAGTTGATAGGCCAATATGGTTTTCCCAAAAAGATTATAAAGCTATAGAAGATATTAATAATATAGATATTAAGAATAATATTGTTAAATTTAGTGAATATGATGAAGAGAATAATCTGTTCACATCCGATAATTACTATAGTGATTATGAGATAGTAAATGCTTATACACATTTTCATGAATTATTTAAATATAATTATAAGAAAAAGCCAAATGTTCATTTGTTGACCGATGAAGTATATTTAAATGATCATGACTATTGTTTTAGTTATGATTATGATTTTTATGGCTATTGTCCTGCTAATAAGAAGGAACTATATAGTCATAAAGAATGCGTTGATTGTAATTATATTGATACAATGTGTACGAGATGCATGTATAGATTTAAAGATTTACCTTTAGATAAAATTTCAAAGATTAATTATGTGAAATATGACGATGAAGGAAAAGTTGTATCATATAATATAGAAATTGATGGAAAAGAGAAAATAGTAAATATGGAAGCATTACCAAAATTCAAAAATAATCTGTTATATTATGCTCAAAAAATATCAGATGCGAAAGTTGCACGTTTTGTAAACACAGTAACGGGAAAAAGAATTCAAATGTCTAATTATAATATTAATAGATTAATTAAGTATAAAAAATGTTTTGCTAAATTATGTGACTATTCAAAGGCATCTCCAAATGAATATGAAATATATAATTGGAATAAAGATCAGTGGATTTTACAGTGGTATGCGAATGATTATTTACATTAATAATTCTAAACACTATTCTGAACACTAAAAAATATAATTAAATATAATCAAATTTAAAAAAAGACATTTAAAAGCCCTTGTAAAATAGGGCTTTTTAAATTTTTATAATTGAGCAAAAACGTTTAAAATCGGACCCCCTGAAGAGAGCGAAAGCTCTCATTTTTTTCTGCTTTAAAATCTTGGAAATGTAGTGGTAGATTGAAGTAGATTACTGAGATAGTTAAGAAGAAAATTTATGTTTACATTATACACTAAAATTATACAATCTAAAAAGCAAAGAATTAATTTGATATTCTTTGCTTTTTTAATGTATCCATTTAATTAAGACTTTTTATTTCTTCATAATAATAATCAAGTACACTTCTAACTTGTTCTTCTGTTAAATTTAATTGTTTTAATTTTTTATTATAATCATTATAAATGTTTAAAGCACTATTGTAGGCATCACTGTCCTTTTTAAAATATTTATCTAAATCAGATATTTTTATACTAGTATCTATACATAAGGAATACACGTATGAATTACAATAAAGATATTCTATATTGTCATTTTTATGAAATCTTTTAAAGGCAACACCATCGTCAAAAATAGAAAAATTTGTAAATTCTAGTGGATTTCCGCCTGAAAAATAAAATTTGTTTTTTTCTAAGTATTCTTTGATTTCTTTAGGAGTTAAATTTTCGGTATTTGTTTCATATTTTAAGGTTATGTCACCATTAGCGTGCATATCATGGTAGTTTTTATAAAAACAATAACTAAGAATAGTAATAGTTATTATTATAACAGTTATTCTAACTCTTCTGTTAGTAAAAAAACTATATAATGCTGGTAAAGTACAGTAATTTTCAAACCATTTCATAAATGAATCTCCTATTATATCAATATATTTATTAGTTTTATAATTGCATGTTATAATAATTTCAATAAGTGAAGTGATTTTATGTATAAAAAAGTTTATGTTGAAATAACTAATAATTGTAATTTATCTTGTGAGTTTTGTCCTCATAATAAAAGAATAAATGAATTTATTACATTAGATAATTTTAAAACTATATTAGATAAATTAGCTGGTTACACTAAATACTTGTATCTTCATGTGTTAGGAGAACCTTTGTTACATCCTGATATTAATAAGTTAATTGATGAAGCTTCTAATAGATATAAGATTAATATAACTACTAATGGTTATTTGATTAATAGAATTAAATATAATAAAAATATTAGACAGATTAATATTTCTTTGCATAGTTATAATGGTAATATTGACTTAAATAAGTATATGAATAACATTTTAGATAGTATTAATGAACTATCTAAATATGCTTATATTTCTTTAAGATTTTGGACTAAAAATAAATATAGTAATAAGATGCTTAAATATATAAATGATTATTTTAATGTTAATATTGAGAAAATAGAAAAATGTAAGGTTAAAGATAATATCTTTTTAGATACTGATGAAGAATTTATTTGGCCAGATTTAAATAATAACATTTATAATGAAGTAGGTACATGTTATGCTTTAAGAGATCATATTGGGATACTTGTTGATGGTACTGTTGTTCCTTGTTGCTTGGATAGTAATGGGGTAATTAAACTCGGTAATATATATAAAGATAATATTGATGATATTATTAATTCTGAAAGATATGTGAATATGATTAATAGTTTTAAGGATAACAAAAAATGTGAAGAGTTATGTAAACATTGTAATTTTAATAAAATAAGAAAAGGTAAAAATTAATTATATTTATTAATATTTAAGATTTAAAAATACAGTTATGTATAAATAACAATAATAATCAAAATATTTGCGTTGCAAGTATTTTTTTTGTATAATTAACCTAGGGAGGCTATGGTTATGAATTATTTATTTGTTTATTTAATGCCTAGTTTAATTGGTTTAAAAATATATGATACCTTAGTTGAAGAGAAGAGTAATAAGTCTTTATGGTTTTCTTATTTAACTATGGTATTTTTTTCTAATTTTATGTTGATGATTATTTTAGCAATCAAGAATAAGTTTGCATTAAGTTTAAGTGAGTATATTGAAGGGAATATGATGTTTTCTATTAAATATATTTTAATGTCTTTAGTTATAAATACATTACTTGGTTATGTCTATAGTTTACTAAATAAAAATCTATCTTTTAAACTTGAAAGGGTAAATAATGAAAAAGAAGAAAAGTAATGTAGTGTGGATAATTGTTCTTTTATTAACATTAATTATTTTTTATACTTGTCATTATTTTAATATTAATTTTGGAGGAGTATATTTTGAACAACTTCTTTATAATGTGGTAAATAGTGAAGGAACTAGTATTAATGCACTTATTGACGGTATTAAGTATGTTAGTATTTATTCTTTAATTAGCTTTATTATTTTACTAGTTATTATTTTTCTAGATCGCAAATATTTAGTTAATAAATATATTTTAACTGTTAAATATAAAGATAAAGAGCATAGTTATGATGGATTGTATTTAAGCAATAAATTAATTATATGGAGTTCTTTGTTTGTAATTGTTATTAGTGTATTTAATTGTTTAAAAACTTTAGGGGTTAAAGAATATTTAGTAATGCAGAACACTAAATCAACTTTTATTGAAGATAATTATGTTGATGGAAGTAATGTATCTTTAACTTTTCCTAAGAATAAAAGAAATTTAATTTATATTTATGTTGAATCCTTAGAAAATAGTGCGATGACTAAAAAGAATAATGGGATGGAAGATGAGTCTTATATACCTAATTTAGAAAAATTAGCGGTTAATAATCTAAATTTTAGCAATAATAATGGGGTTGGTGGTAGTATTCAGGTATCTAATACAAGTTGGACTATTGCGGCAATGGTAGCTCAAACTTCTGGAGTTCCTTTAAAAGTTATTTCATTTAATGCATATTATGATTATGGAGATTCTTTACCTGGAGTTTATGCTTTAGGTGATGTTTTAAAAGATAATGGATATAAGAATTATTTAATGTTAGGTAGTGATGCATCTTTTGGTGGCAGACGAGATTATTTTACTACTCATGGTAATTATGAAATATATGATTATTTATATGCTTTAGATAATAATTGGATTGATAGTGATTATTATGTTTGGTGGGGTTATGAAGATAAGAAGTTATTTGAATTTGCTAAGAAAGAATTAACTAAAATATCTAAACAAGATGAACCATTTAATTTTACGTTGCTTACAGCTGATACTCATTTTACGGATGGCTATGTTGATGAAGATTGTGAAAAGAATTTTGATACTAAATATCCAAATGCTTATTATTGTTCTGATTATATGATTAATGAATTTATTAAATGGATTAAGAAACAATCTTTTTATAAAGATACTACTATTGTTATTGTTGGAGATCATTTAACAATGCAGGAGAATGTTTTTAATTTAGATAATTATAATCGAACAATATATAATACTTTTATTAATTCTAAAGTTAAAACTAAAAACAATAAAAATAGATTATTTAGTTCATTTGATATGTATCCAACTACTTTGGCTTCTTTAGGTGTTAAAATAGATGGAGATAAACTTGGATTAGGAGTAAATCTATTTTCTGATCAAAAAACTATATTGGAGGAATATGGTCTTAATTATGTAAATAATGAAATAAAGAAAAAGTCTTTCTTTTATGATAATGTTTTACTTGGAGATTCATATTATTTAATGTATTCTGCAAATAATAATTAAATTGACTGGTAAAAAAAACAGTGTTATAATAGCGCTTGTAAAACGTTGATGAAGAGAAGTAGGGTTTTTGAATCTTAAAGAGAGTCATTGTTGGTGGAAGATGATAGGGGATAAAACTTGAATAACACTTTTGAGTGTTGTATTGAAATAATAGTAAATACAAACGTATAGATGCGTTAAATCTAATAAGGTGATCTATTTATAGATAAACTGGGTGGTACCGCGGAATTTACAGTATTTCGTCCCTTTTTGGGACTTAATGCTGTTTTTTATTTTAGAAAGGATGATTTATATGGATTATGTATTTTTAAGTGATTTATATGCTTGTAAAGATGAATTTTTAGGTAAAGAAGTAAAGGTTAAAGGTTGGATTAGAAATCATAGACCACAAAAAGAATTTGGTTTTATTGATTTTTCTGATGGAACTAGTTTTAAACATCTACAAATTGTTTATACTAATGAACTTGGTGATTTTGATAAAATAACAAAATTACATAATGGTTCTAGTATTGAAGTAACTGGTTTATTTTCTACTTCTGAAGGTAAGGGTCAAGATTATGAATTAAAAGCTACTTCTGTGGTTTTATTAGGTGATTGTTCTGAAGATTATCCATTACAACCTAAGAAACATAGTATGGAGTTTTTAAGAAGTATTGCTTATTTAAGACCTAGAAGTAATACTTTTCAAGCTGTATTTAGAGTTAGAAGTGTAGCTGCTTACGCAATTCATAAATATTTTCAAGAAAGAAATTATATTTATGTTCATACACCTTTATTAACTACTGCAGATTGTGAAGGTTCTGATCAAATGTTTAAAGTATCTACTTTTGATTTTGATAATTTACCTAAAACTGAAGATGGAAAAGTTGATTTTAGTAAAGATTTATTTAATAAGAAAACATTTATTACTGGCTCTGGACAATTACATGGGGAAACATTTGCTTTAGCATTTAGCAAAATTTATACTTTCGGACCAACATTTAGAACAGAAAACTCTAATACTAAGACTCATGCTAATGAATTCTGGATGATTGAGCCAGAAATTGCATTTGCAGATATTAATGATTTAATGGATATTGAAGAGGATTTCTTAAAATATATTGTTAAATATGTATTAGAGAACTGTCCAGATGAAATAAATTTCTTTGATAAGTTTGTTGAACCTGGTTTGAAAGAAAAATTAGAAAAGGTTATTAATAGTAAATTTGTTAGAATTGATCATAAGGATGTAATTGATTTACTTAAGAATAGTGGAGAAAAATGGGAATTTACTCCTGACTATGATGATGATATAGCTAAAGAACATGAAAAATGGTTAACTGCTCATTTTAATGGTCCAGTATTTGTTAAGAATTGGCCTAAAGATATTAAAGCATATTATATGAAACTTAACGAAGATGGTAAAACAGTTGCAGGAGTTGATTTAGAGGTTCCTGGAGCTGGTGAATTAATTGGTGGTTCTCAAAGAGAAGAAAAATTAGATGTTCTTTTAGAAAGAATGAAAGAAACTGGTGCTGATGAATCTTTAATTGATTGGTATATTAATTTAAGAAGATTTGGTGGATGTGTACATTCTGGATTCGGTATGGGATTTGAAAGATTAATTATGTATTTAACAGGTATTGAAAATATTAGAGATGTTATTCCTTATCCTAGAACACCAGGCAACTGTTTATATTAGAAAAGTAAAGTATTATTGCTTTACTTTTTTTATGTCTTTAATTTTATTACTTATTGACAACTTTAAATTTACTTAATATAATGGTGGTGACATTTTGCAATTAATCTTATTTTTTAAAATAGGGTACTACATATTTTATATGTGGTTTTTTGCGTTGTTTAGAAAGGAGTTATAAATGTCGTTCATTAATGTAGATTGCATTAGTAAAACTTTTAAAGTTGCGAAACGTAATAGTGGATTAAAAGCAGCTTTAAAATCTTTTTTCAAGAGAGAATATACATACATAGATGCTGTTAAGAATGTATCATTTTCAATTGAGAAAGGCGAAATTGTTGGTTATATTGGTCCGAATGGGGCAGGAAAAAGTACTACTATAAAGATGCTTAGTGGTATATTGTTACCAACCGCTGGAAACATTAGAGTTAATGGTTTAGATCCTTTTAAGGATAGAAAAAAATATGTTTCTAATATAGGTGTTGTCTTTGGTCAAAGAAGTCAATTATCCTGGGATATTCCTGCTGAAGATACTTTTGATTTACTTAAAGATATATATGATTTAAGTGATAAAGAGTATCAAAAAACTAAGACCGAACTTGTAAATCTTTTAAACATACAAGAAGTAATGAAACAACCAGTAAGAAGTTTAAGTTTAGGTCAACGTATGAGGTGTGAAATAGCAGCTTCCTTACTTCATAAACCTAAAATATTATTTCTAGATGAACCAACAATTGGGTTAGATGCAGAAAGTAAGAAGATAGTTAGAGATTTTATTAAGAAATTAAATAAAAATCATAAAACTACTGTTATTTTAACTACTCATGATATGACAGATATAGAAGCGCTTGCAAAAAGAATTATTCTTATAGGTAAGGGTGAATTATTGTATGATGGAACCCTTAGTAATTTAAAAAAGAAATATGGAAGTTATAAAGAAGTTCTTGTAAGTACTAATGAGAAAATTGATAAGATTAGATTAAAGGGTATTATTAAGAAGAGTAAGAATATTAATGGATATAGTTTTATTATTGATTCTAATGTATTATCGTTATCTAAATTGTTAAATAATTTATCTTTAAAATATGTAATTAATGATATTGATATTAAGAATGAAAGTATAGATGATGTAATATTAAAGTTATATCATGATTATGAAATATGAGAGCTTATGTAAATTATTTTAGATTAAGAGTTATTGCTGCTTTACAATATAGAGCAGCAGCTATTTCTGGATTTTTTACTCAATTATTTTTTGGTTTTATTTATTTAATGGTTTATTTAGCTTTTTATGAATCTAATAGTAGTTCTTCATTACCAATGAATTTTCAAAATTTAGTTAATTATTTGTGGATATCTCAAGCTTTTTTTGCTTTAACTTATCCTTATGAAAAAGATCAAAGTTTGATTAAAATGATTAAGAATGGTAATTTAGCTTATGAACTAGTTAGGCCTCAAAATTTTTATTTAAAGTTTTATATTAAGATGATAGCTAAAAAGGTAGTTAATGCTGGTTTAAGGTGTGGTCCATTAATAATAGTAGCTTCTTTACTTCCAGATCCTTTAAAGCTTACTTTTCCTAGTATTAAAGTTATTTTAGTATTTATTATTAGTTTATTACTTTCTTGTTTATTAGTTAGTGCTCTTAGTATGTTTATTCATATTGTTATGATGTTTACAATTGATTCTAAGGGTATTGTTAATATTTATGGAGTTATTGCTGAAACGTTTATGGGAATGATTGTTCCTTTACCTTTCTTTCCTTCTTTTTTACGTAAGATAGCTAATGTTTTACCTTTTAGGTTTATTAGTGATTTTCCTTTTAGATTGTTTTCTGGTGATATTGCTCTTAATGGTGTTTTTAAGCTTATATGTTTATCTTTAATGTGGATTGTGATAACTAATGTTATTAATGTCTTTTTATCTAATTTAGCGCTTAAAAAGGCGGTGATTCAGGGTGGTTAAGTTATTTATGACTAACTTAAAGAATACGATTAAATCTGAATTATCTTATAAAGTATCTTTTATATTAGCTTTTATTAGTTATATATTTATCTTTTTTTCTTATTATTTTATAATACTAGCTTTATTTAGTAAGTTTAATAATATTAGAGGATTTTCTTTATATGAAGTAATGCTTTGTTTTGGAATTATTCAATTTGGATTTTCTTTTAATGAAACTTTTTTTAGAGGAATTGATACTTTTGAAGACTATATTATAAGTGGTTCTTTAGATAGATTTTTGTTAAGACCTAGAGGTGTATTGGAACAAGTAATGGTTTCAAAAATGGATATTGGAAGAACTAGTAAAATTATTCAATCTTTATTTATAGTAGGATTATCATTAGTTAAAATTAATATTAGCTGGGATATTTATAAAGTTATAGTTTTGATTTTAATGATGATTAGTTCAATTGTTATTTTCTTTTCAATTTTTTTACTTACTGATTCTTATTGTTTTGTGACTGTTCAGAATTTAGAAATTAAAAATATTTTTACGAATGGTGGTAAGCATGTAGCTCAGTATCCGATTGGAATTTATAAAAGAGGTTTTGTAATATTTTTTACTTATATTATTCCTTTTGGTTTTGTAAATTATTATCCTTTGTTATATTTAACTTCTAAAAGTGATAATTTATTTTATGTGTTTTCTCCTTTAATTGTTGTTTTATACTTAATTCCAGCAATATTTCTTTTTAAATTAGGACTTAAGCATTATAGTAGTGTTGGTTCGTAGATGGATTTTATATCCATCTTTTTTATGCTATTATATAATAAGTGAAGTGATTTTTATGAGATGTAGAACCCATTTAGTTTTTAGTAATGTTGTAGCTTTAGGATTAATTCAACCTAATAATGTTAAGGACTTAGTTGTTTGTATGACTGCTGCAACTGTTGGTGGAATTGTTAGTGATTTAGATATAAGAACTAGTGATAAACATAAAGCTGTAGATTTAATGGTATTTTTATTTTTTAGTTTATTAGTATTAGGTTATTATTTTGATAATAAATATAATTATGGTTTATTTAATATGATAGGAAATAGTAAATATTATTTAAATGTTATAGGTATGTTTGTATTTTTAGGGATATGTTTTTATGGTATGCATCAACCACATAGATCTTTTTTACATTCTTTTTTAGGAATATTTTTACTTACTGGGACATTATATTATTGTTTTAATGTTATTTGGTTTCCTTTTTTATTAGGGATGTTATCTCATATATTTTTAGATATATTTAATAAGAGACCTTTAAGATTATTGTATCCTTTGAAGTATGGATTTTCATTAAAATTATGTAACTATAATAGTCCAGTTGATACTTGGGTATTTATTATAAGTATTATTTGTTTGGGATTAGAATTATATATTTTATAACTTTTCATTATGATTTGCATATTATTAATAAATGTGATATTATTGTTGCTCATGCGTAAAAAAAGGGTGATGTAAATGAAAGCATTTATTATTAATTTAATTGTAGTTTTTGTAATTAAAGTTGTAGATAATATTTTAGGAACTAGTAAGACTTTGCTTATTCAAAAGAATAAGTCTTTTTTAGCATCTTTAAGTGCAGTTATTAGTCAGGTTATTTTTTATAAATTAATTGATGCTGTTAGTAGTGGTGATGGTGACTTAATGATTTATGTTATTGCGATTGCTAGTGGTATTGGAACTTATTTAGCGTTATTTATAAGTAATAAATTTTCTAAGGATAGAACTTATGTTAATGTTATTTTAAATGATAATAAAGAAGCTATGATTGAACTTAGAGATTGGCTTAAAGATCATAAGATTACTAATTTAACTACTGATGGATATACAAAAGATTGGCAAAAAACTTTAGCTATTACAGCCTATGCAGAAACTAAAGAGCAAAGTAAATTAATAGATAATTATTTAAAAGAAAGTGAATATAAATTTAAGAGAATTATTGGTAAACAGTAATTCTTTTTTTATTTGACAGGTATGATTTGTTATTGATGTTTAAAAATACTTTAATTCATGATACAATTAATATACATAGATAAGGAAGGATATAAAATTATGGGTATTGTAAATGATTATATATCTAAGTTAATGAATTTTATTAAAAATGAAAAATATGATAAATCTAAACCATGGTTAAAATATTATGGTGATATGCCAGAACATTTAAGTTATTTTAGTGGTAGTTTGTATGATGCATTAAAGATATCTGCTCTTACTAATGAAAGAAGAATAGCTTATCGTTATTTTGGCTTAGAGGTATCTTATAGAAGTTTTTTAAAGAAAATTGATAGGATTGCTAGTGCTTTAAAACAATTTAATATTGTAGAAAATGAATGTGTAACTATGTGTTTACCTAATTCTCCAGAGAGTTTTGCACTTTTTTATGCGATAAATAAAATTGGAGCGATAGCTAATATTGTTCATCCATTATCTTCAACTGCTGATATTGAAAGAGCTTTAAGTGAAACTAATAGTGAAATATTATTTTGTGGGGATGTTTCTATGCCTAAGGCTAGAGATATTAAAGTAAAACATTTTATAATGATTCCTACAAGCAATAGTTTTGGTAAAGTTATGCAATTAATGTACAGTATTAAAGCTGGAGATAATATGAAACTTGATGAAGGAATGCTTAGTTGGCATGATTTTCTAAGTAATGGTAACAGTGGAATTGATTGTTATGTTAAAAGAGGATCTAATGATCCAGCTGCTATAATTTATAGTGGTGGTACAACTGGTAAACCTAAGGGAATTATTATTTCTAATGGTAATTTTAATGCAATGGCTTTACAGACTAAAACGGTTTGTAATGAAATTAAACCAGGTAATTCAGTATTATCGGCGTTGCCAATTTTCCATGTTTTTGGTTTAGCTTTATGTTGTCATACATGTTTATGTGCAGGAATGACTTGTATTATTGTTCCTAAGATTAATACTAAAAAGATAAATAGTGAAATAAAGAAATATAAACCTAATGTTTATCCAGCAGTACCATCTTTACTTAAAATGAGTGTTGATGGTATGAAGCCTGGCAAAAATGCTTTAAAAGATATTAAGGTAGTTGTTGTTGGTGGAGATTATTTACCTCAAGACTTAAAGATTCAGTTTGAAAAGTTTTTAAGAGAATGTGGTAGTGATGCGGTTGTTAAATCAGGTTATGGATTAAGTGAAGCAACTGGATTTAGTTGTTGTACTGCTAATATGAATGAGAGTGATGTTATTAATGGTACTTTAGGTATTCCTAATCCAGATATGGATATTAGAATATTTGAACCAAATAGTGATGTTGAAAAAGAAACTGGTGAAATAGGTGAAATCTGTATTAATGGACCAACTATTATGATGGGGTATATTAATGAAGATGAAGAGACTGCTAAAACATTAGTAAATCATAGTGATGGTAAAATCTGGTTACATACTGGAGATTTAGGTTATAGAAATGAAGATGGATTATTATTCTATTCTTCTAGATTAAAGAGAATGATTATAACTAATGGTTATAATGTATATCCAATTGAATTAGAAGAAATTATTTCTAAATGTGAGTGCGTATCTTCTTGTACAGTTGTAGGTATTCCTCATAAAACTAAAGGGCAAACTCCTAAAGCGGTTATTGTTTTAAAAGATGGTTATGAAGATACTTTAGAAACTAAAGCTAAAGTAAGAGCTTACTGTAAAGAACATTTAGCTGCTTATGCAGTTCCTAGTGAGATTGAATATCGTAAATCTGTGCCGGTTACAGCTATAGGTAAAGTAGCTTACCGAGAACTTGAGAAAAAGCATAAGAAAAAATAGCAATATCTTTTGATATTGTTTTCTTTTGTGTTAAAATATGCTAAATGCAACTATAAGTTAACAAAAAACAACTAAAAATTGGTAGAATGCAACCGGTAGAAATTATATGATTTAGTTGTTAGGAGGAGATATTATGAATTTATCTGACAATTTAAAAAGGATTAGAAAGGAAAATAATTTATCACAAGAACAACTTGCAGATAAACTAGGAGTGTCAAGACAATCTGTATCTAAATGGGAATCGGGACAAGCTTATCCAGAGATGGATAAAGTTTTACAATTATGTCAATTATTTAATTTAAATATTGATGAGTTATTAAATCAGAATATTAAAGACGTTAATAATAAAAAACAAGCAAAGAATACTTTTAATAAATTTTTAGAAAGTGCTTTAGATTATCTTACAAGAGTATATAAAATGCTTAGTTCAATGACTTTTAGGCAAAGAGTAAAATGTTTTTTAGAAATGTTTATATTTGGCTTTTTTATTGTTTTATGTTTAATGTTATTAGGTAGTTTCTTATCTTATATATATTATGGATTATTTGGATTCTTACCTTCATCTTTTTATTATGGTATACATAGAATATTATCTACTTTATATATATTAGCTATTAGTATTGTTACTATTATGATTTTACTTCATATATTTAAAATAAGATTTTTAGATTATTATGAAAAGTCAGTAATTGAAGAAAAAACAAATGAAAAAGATGATAATGAGCAGGTTAAAGAAGAAAAGAAGTTTGAAAAGAAAAAAGATAATGTTAAAGAAACTAAAATTATTATTAGAGATCCAGAACATTCTGATTTTAGATTATTTTCGGGATTAGCTAAGATTGTATTATTTTTTGTAGATTGTTTTGTAATATTTTGTGGATTTTGTTTTTGCACTATACTTATTGCTTTATTAGCATGTTTAGTTATTAGTTTTTTAATAGCTAAATCAGGATTTGTATTTTGGGGAATCTTACTTATAATTCTTTCTTTAATTGCATGTGATATTATTATATTGATTAAGATATATTCTTTCTTAAAAAATCGTAGAACTAAAGAAGGAATGTGTGCTTTAGTGTTTTTATTATCATTAGTATGTTGTGGTGTTGGTTGTGGATTATTTTCTTTAGGAATGTCTAATTTTAAAAGCTATTATAATTATAGTGATAAGACAACTTTTAGTACATTTAGTGAAACTGTTAAATATGATAAAGATTTAGTAATTCATAACTTTAATAAATATAATTTTGTTGAAAGTGATAATAATTCAATAGTTTTAGAGGTAGTAACTAATTATGGTAATACTGCGGAGTTAGATGTTTATAAAAATACTATTGATTATCATGTTTATTATGATGCTGATTTTAATTTCTTTGATGAAGTACGTATGGTAATTAATGATGTTAATAGAAATAGATTAGTTGATTATAATTATACTAATTATACAATTTATACTAGTAAAGAAAATTATGAACAATTGATGAAGAATTATGAAAACTACTATTATTTTAGTTAAGAATAATTAAATTAAAGTTGCTTATAATATAATAAAGGTGATTTATGAAAAAATTTATTATATTGTTGATAGCAACTTTTTTGATTGGAGTTGTTCCATCTTTATTAACTGGTAGTAGTGTTGAAGGTTTAACTTTACCGGCTTTATATCCGCCTAAAATAGTTTTTCCAATAGTGTGGACAGTCTTATTTATATTAATGACAATAAGTATTTATTTAGCTACTAAGTATGATGATATGCCGTATATTATTTATTTTATTCAGTTATTAATTAATGCATGTTGGACATTTATTTTTTTTGGATTAAAGATGAGATTGTTTGCCTTTATTTGGATTTTAATATTATTAGTAGTAGTTGGATATATGACTTATTCTTTCTTTAAATATAATAAAGTTTCAGGATATTTATTAATTCCTTATATTGTATGGTTATTAATAGCTGGATATTTAAATTTTGCAATATATTTATTAAATAAGTAAATAATTAATTATAAAATGGTAATAATAATAACAGGTGTTAGATGTGAAGAAGTACTGTGTTATATTACTATTTTTTTTATTTGTTTTAATTATATCTTTAAATAATAATAGTTATGCTTATGTTGATTGTAATAATTATATTATAGAACCTAAAGAGGTTAATACTTTAAATTTAAGTAAATATTTAAATAATATTAGATATAATGAATTAATTAGTTTTTGTTCTAATGAAAGATGTTATGAAGTTAGAGAAGGTAAAATTAAAGATTCTATTAATAATTTTAATAATATTTATAATAAGACTTTAAGTAATGAAGAATATGAAGTGATTAGAGTTAAGGGATATCCGATAAGTAGAATAGTTATTAATAATTGTGAATAATTTCAATATCTTTTTTATTATCTTTAATTAATTCTTTTATAAATATACTTGGGTTGTTTTTAGGTACTAATAAATATATATAGTTTCTAGTTCTAGTTAAGGCGACATAAAATAGCCGTCTTTCTTCTTCATAAGGATATTCATTTTGATTAAGAATTTCAGATATTATTTGATGATCTTTAGTTTTAGTTGGTAGTGAATGATTTGAGTTTTCTAAGTTTATTAAGATAACATTATCTTCTTCTAATCCTTTAGATTTATGAATTGTTAGATATTTTATTTTATCTGATAAAGTGATATTCCAAGATAAAATATCTTTATTGTTACGTCCAAGTATTAGGATATTAGTATCGATATTATTGATTAATTTGTTTATAACTTTTGATTTATTAACATAATAAATTATTTTTATAGGTTTATTTAAATCTTTTGGACATTTAGAATTTTTTAATAGTTGATTTTTATTTTTGGCGATAAAGTTATTGGATACTGTGATAAGGGTTTGACTATTTCGATAGTTATATTTTAATTTTATTATTTTAAGGTTGTCTATATATTTATCTAAATGAATAAATACATTTAAATTACAACCACTAAATCGATATATAGATTGATAATCATCACCAACTGCAAATATGGTTCCGTTATTTTGATTTAAGATTGCTTTTATTAGGTTTAATCTTATTAGTGATGTATCTTGGAATTCATCAATCATAATAAATTTATATTTTGTTTTGACTTCGTTATTATTAATTTTATTTGTGGCCATGAGGATCATGTCGTTAAAATCTACATATCCGGATGATTTTAATTCATTATTATATATTAGGTATATTTCTAGAATAGTTAGGTAATAATCTTTTTTTATATATTTACTTTGTTTTACTAAATTTATTAGTTTATCAATATCATTATTATTACATTTATAGAGGTTTATAAAGGTCATGATAAGTTTTTTTAGGTTGTCTTTGGTATTTTCAAGTAAGAGTCTTTTTATTCTTATTTTGGCTTTAAAATGGTCTTTTAAATAAGAATTAAAGTATTCATCTATAATATAACTTAGCATGTTATCTTTAGCTATTTTTAAATTGTCAGTATGTATTAAATCTAATGATAATTTATGGAAAGTTTTAATATCAATATTATAATTAATTTTTCTTTTTAAATCATTAACTGATTCATTAGTAAAAGAGATGATTAGTAATTCATCTTCTTTATAAATATTATTATCTAATAAGTAGTTTATTTTATTAATAATTGTAAATGTTTTACCAGAACCAGCACCAGCAATAAGTAGGGTGTTAGATAGTGATAAAACAGCTTCTTGTTGTTCTTCATTCATAAGTAGAATATAGTATGTTTATAAATTTAAGTCAAGAAAAAACAAGAAATTAATTCTTGTTTAAATCAATAAGTTCTTTATTTAATAGTGAATATAAATAAATATAAGTTGGTTTATTATTTTTATTTTCAATATATTCTTTGTAACCGTTTAATTGTTTTAAGTAAGCGGGATCATTAGTATTTTTTAGTTTGTAATCTATGATGTCAATATGATCTGGGTATTCTAACATTAGATCAATGATACCAGTTTTAATTTGTTTATTATTTTCATAAATAAATTCATATTCGTGATAAATATTAGCATCTTTAATGTTAGACATAATTTGATTGTTTAATAATCCTTGGATTATTTCTTGTTCTTCATTGGTTAACAGAGAATAATCTGGATTTTTAAAATCTGTATTTTCCAGGATGTAGTGCATGTGAGTTCCATATTCCATGTTAGACACTTCTGTAGGTGTTATTAATTTATTTTCACTTTTAGAATAATGTTCTTCGTTAATTCTTTTTCATTAACTATAATTTTATGGCTATCTTCAGTATCGATGTTAATGTTATTTTTTTGTGAATACTTATAACCAATGTTTATTTCTGGTAAATCTATATTTTCAATATATTTATGTATATATGGATAAACTGATTCTAAAATATCTTTGTAAGAACGATAATTTATTCTAGTTAGGTAATCAATAATACCATTTTCATCAGTAGTACAATTATCGTTTTGAATTAAATTTGTAACCATAATCATTTTTTCTTTTGCCCTGGTTAAAGCAACATAGAACAATCTAATTCTTTCAGATATTTCATCTTTAATATAGGTTTCTTTGTTTAAGAAGTTGACAAAAGTACTTTTAAAGCCATTGTCATAATTTGGTATAATTAATCCGAATTTTGTATTAAAGATAATTCTATTATTTAAATCCATTAAATTAAATTCTTTATGTAAACTTGGAAAATAACAAATTTTATATTCTAATCCTTTTGATTTATGAATATTAGTAATTGTTACTGAATCGTTTTTATTTAATAGAGCTGGTATTTTAATACTTTCTTCGTCATTAATTAGAGAATCTAAATAATCATTTACTTCATAGATAGTCATATTAACCTTATTTAATTCTTTAAATTTATTAATTAAGTTATCTAGAATTATTGAACGATAATTAAGATTACCAGCAATAATCATTTTGTCATAAAATTTATAATCATAAATTATTTTTTTAATTATTTCTTCATTACTTAAACTATCTAAATTTTTTGAAATATTATAAGCAATTTCATATATTTCAGATTCATTAATTTTGTTTTGGCTGATTGTGTCATAAATAGTTTGATCATCTAATTGATAAAGATAACTTCTAGCAATACTTGCAAAACAGAATCTAGATGTTTCATTAAATTTGTTATTTTTTATGTTTATAATAAATTTAATTATATTATTTATTAGTGATGTTTCATCAGAAATCATGATATTGTCATCTTTATAGATATTGATTGGAACATTAAGAAAGTCAAATATTTTTTTGTAGGTGTCAAATGCAGTTGTGCGATCAATTAAAATACAGAAATCACTATATTTGCATGGTCTTAAAGTTTTATCAAAAACTTCATAATTACTTGTTACTTTTTTCTTAATGTCATTAGCGATGATAAATGCTTCCATTTCTTCTTTAGTAAAATTAGGATCTGGTAAATAATTATATATTTCTAAATTATTATTATAGTTATTATTTCCTTCTTCAATAAAGGTATTATTACCAAAGATTAATTGATGTTCTTTTATATAATTAGCATTACCAATATTATCATCCATAATATGATTAAATATTTGATTAATACTATCTAGTACTTCACCACGGGATCTGAAATTTTTATTTAAATCTATTTTAAAACCATTGTTTCCTTCTTTATATGCATCATATTTTATTTTGAAGATATCAGGATTAGCGTTTCTAAATCGATAAATTGATTGTTTAATATCACCAACCATATAAACATTATTGTTTTCAATGTATTTAATGAATTGTTCTTGAACATCACTAGTGTCTTGATATTCATCAATCATGATTTCTTTGTAATAATTTTTTAATTCATTTCTAATATCTTCATTTTCATCTAATATTTTAAGAGCAAATTTACTTATGTCATTAAATTCAAATACTTGATACTCAAATTTATAAGCATTTACTTTTTGAGTTAATTTTAATAGTATTTCGATAATTACTTCAGCATATTCTTTGGTTTTTAATAAATCATCTTTTAATACTTGTTCATGAAATTCAGTTAATGATTTTAAGTCTTTAATTATTTTAGATATTTGTTCTTTATAATATTTTGCTTTATCAGAAGCATTTCTTAAAGGTGATAATTTAAAATCTAAGTTGCTTCTTATTTCTTGATAATTAGAACTTTTAAGTAGTGGTTCTAAAGTTTTATAAATTTTGTCATAATAATCGCTGTCTACTTCAAAAGATAAGTTTAGTAGTAGGTTCTTGATAGATTCAACTCTTTTTAAAAGGGTATTTTCAAACTGATGGAAAAGGTTATCTAAATTATTTTTATTATAGTATGATTCTATATAATTATTTAAATAATCTTCTTTTTTAGTTATTAGATCAAAAGAATAGTCTAAATTTAAAATTGTTTTTTTGGTTTGTCTAGCATTTTTAGTTCCGAAGTCAGTAACGAACTTGATAAATTTTTCATTCTTTTGAGTAAATAATTCATCGAAAATTTCTTCAATAAAATCTTTCTTTTTCTTTTTAATGATAGATGAATCAATTAATGTAATATCTGAATCTAAATTTAATAAATAGTGATATTTTTTTACTAGTGACAAGACATAGGCATCAAAGGTTGTAATATCAGCTGAATCGGTTAGTTTAGCTTCATTTTTGATTTCTTCATCTTCTAGAATTGCTTTTTTAATTCTGGTTTTCATTTCCATGGCTGCATTATTAGTAAATGTTAGAATTAGTAATTCATTGATGTGCATACCTTTTTTTAAATTGGTTATAACTCTTTGCGTTAAAACGGCGGTTTTACCAGAACCAGCACCGGCAGAAACAATGATATTGGTGTTTCCTTTAACGATTGCAAGCATTTGTTCTTCGGTCCATTTAGTCATTGTTTTCACCTCCTAGAAATATTAAATCATTATCAAGGGTAACAAATTCCTTATCATCTTCTTTAACGTAACATATAGATTTATATGGGCAAAATTCACAACTTAAATTTTTAAATCCATTAATTTTAGGTTTGATTTGAAAATTTCCTTGATTGATTTCTTTAATACATTCTTTTATTTTTTCTTCAGTTATATCTTTTAATTTTTCAAAATTGTCTTTATTTAATAGTTTGGCAGTACGGGCAAATCCATTTGAGGTCATTTTCATGCCTTTTATATATTCGCTGTTTAGATAAGTTGGATCTAACTCGGAAATTAAGTCTTCATTATCGATTGAGTAACCTTGTAGTTTTAAATGATTTTCATATTGATTTTGTTCTGATTTATTTAAGTCATAATTAATATTAGGTTTTAAGATATGCTCTAGATATATTCCAACAATATTTGAGTTTGGATATAATGTTTTGATTAAATAAGCATAAGTTGGTAATTGAAGATTTAAACCATATTTAGCTAGTCTTAAGTCAACATCTGGAGTACCAGTTTTATAATCGATTATGACTATATTGTTTTTATAATGCATTATTTTATCTACGATTCCAACAAAAGGAATATCTTCTACTGTTGTTTGAATTAATTTTTCACATTCAACTTCTTGATATTTAGAAATGTTATTTAAACTTTTAATATGTGGTATAGCGTCTTTTAATTCATTTAAAACTTTATCTAAAAAGACTTTATTTTCTTCAGTTAAAGTTATAGGGTTGTTATTAATAAACTCTTCTTTTGATTTGTTAAAATCAAATCCTTCTTTATACATTTCTGATAAAATATAATGACATATTGAACCTAACCAGGTGTCGTAAGTATCTTCATATGGTGTAAGTTTTAAAACATTATCACAATAATATTTAAATGGACATTCAAAGAAGGTATTCATTTTTGAGTATGATAATTTATAGCTATAATTACTTAATTTAATTATATTAAATTTATTATTGTATGTCAGATAATTATTTTCTGGATAAGTTAAATATAGGTGTTCTAGAGACTTTGTTTTAAGGTGTGATTTACTGTAATTGTCTAGAAGAATTCCTAAGTTATAGATATTACTTTTATTTGAATATATTGATTCAGTGTATTCTTTATTAATTACTTTTAAATTTAAATCATCTATTAGGGAAGATGGATTTAAAATTCCACTTAAGTTTTGATTAGAATAAGTAATTGTTAGATTTTTAATATTTTTAATAATTGTATGCCAACTACTAACTTCATTAATATTTTTTTCATTTGTAGTTTCTAAATATTTTGGTTTTTCTTTATCATTAATAAAATCAGTATCTTTGTATATTTTAGGGATATACTCACGATTAAAATTTAAAAGATAAATATATTCATCATCATCTATTATATTATCTTTTAGATCAATTATATTAATGGCATTATTATATTTCTGAGATGGTAATTTAGCTGCTTTAAATTCTTCTATGATGATATTTTTAATTTCTGTTATATTAGTCCAGTAATACTTGTTTAAAATATTAATTATGATATTTTTTATTTCTTGATCTTTGATATTATTAAGTTCTTTTTGATAATTGAAAATATTATTTAAAAATGATTTACCTATTTCTGTGTCAAATAAGGTACTTGAATTTTTAAAGTTTACTTTTATATTATAGTTATTAAATACTCTAAGGATTGTATTTTCATTATCTTTGTTAACATTAGCTAGGTAAACTTTATTTAAATCTAAGTCTTTAGAAATAATATCATTTACAATAAATTCAATTTCATCATTTAAACTATTAAAAGAGATTACTTCGTGTTCATAGTTATTATCATTATTTAATATAACTGAAACATTGAAGTTTTCTTCTCTTAAATCATTAATTATTTTTGATAAGTATTTGTCAATGTAAGTGAAACCATAGAAATAGATTTTTTTTCTTTTTAGAGTTTCTTTAAAATAAATATCTTTGATAATTAAATTGTTTATTTCTAAGTTTTCTTTAATTTGTAATAAGTAATTAATTTTTTTTGTTTTTGATGGTTCTAAAACATTATAGATATTATTTATATATTCTTTAGCTGTTTTAAAATTTAAGTTATAGTTATCCATTAAATATTTTATTGTTTTTTTGTTGTAGTCAAAAAAGTATGATTTTTTAAATTCATTTAATGTTAGAATTTTAATATCATACATTTTACTTTTATTATTTATATATTTAATTAATTTCTTTTTTATGTTATTAGGTATTATAAATATTATGTTGTTTTCTAAGTATTTGTCTATCTTCATTTAATCACCACATTAATTATATCATTAAAAAAAATAACCTTATAGTTATTTTTTCTCTTTTTTCTCTTTTTGTTTTAACATTTTTTTAGAATTTTGGACTCTTAAATACATTGATAAACTTTTGTCAAATGAAACGGCAAGATTTTCTGGTGATATTTCATATCTTTGTGCCATGTTTATAATAGCATCGGCAACTTCATCTTTTTCATTTGTATTTAATTTATGTATTGCCCAGTCATCTTTATTTGTAAATCCTTGTGCTAGAGCATCTTCTGTATCTTTTTTCTGTAATACTTTTAATTCTAATTCTAAATCTTTGATGTCAATTTGTTTCATAAACCCTCCTAATTTGGATATTCTGATTTTAATCCGAAGTATTCTTCCATGGTTATCCAATTACCATTATTATATAATTTTTTAGCTAGATCTTTACCGACATATCTTATATGCCATGGTTCAAAGATGTATCCAGTTTTATCTGTTGAGTTTTCTGGATATCTTAAAATATATCCGTATAGATAACAATTATTTTTTACCCATTTACCTTCAGCAGTATCTTTAAAAGCGGTTGTTATTGTGTTTAAATCAAATGCTAAACCAGTTTGATGTTCTGAATTTCCTGGTCTTGCTGATGATTTGTCAGCTGCTGCTTTACCTTTTCTTTTAACATAACTATTATATAAATCTTTTTGATAATCATATGAGCGATATCCACTTTGAGCCCATAAGTTTAATCCGACAGCTTTAGAATCACTTAACATATCTTTCCATGCATTATATGCATCTTTATCTAATGGTTCTTTAGCAAAGCCAGAAGAAGGAACTGATTTCCAGACATTTTTAGGTTTCCAGGTGCTTTGCAAATCATATGTTTTATTAACAATTAAATAGCCGTCAACGTAGTAAGCACCATCTTTATATGTTATTTGATAACCTTTACTAGAAGTACCAACATACTTTCCATTTGAACTTGTATTATCACTTTTTTTAGTTGTAGTAGTTGTAGTGTTACTTGAAGTCGTTGTGCTTGTAGTGGTTGTTAATGTTGTAGTTGATGGTTTTTTATATTCATTATTTTTATCACCACATTTTTTTATCATTCCAAATAATAATATGTAAATAATTAATAAAATAATTATAGTAAATAATAATCTTATATTAAATTTTTTCTTTCTGATATGTTTTAATTTTAAGATAGTTAAATAGATTATTCCAAGTAAAACAAATCCTATAAATAAATATATTTGTAAATTACTTTCTAGACACATATTAACCTCTATATTCTATATTTTCTTCCTTTAATACAGGAATTGAATTAATTAATTTATCGTAAGCTTTTTTATAATCATCGGTTGCTATTTTAATTTTATGAATTGATTTATATTTTATGTTGTCAATAAGTTTTAAATATTCTTCTTGTTGTTTAACACTACTTTCAATACTAAATTTTTGATATTGATGATGTTGTCTTACTAAACGTTTTCCATATAATGATGTATCTTTTAAGTATAAAACTACAAAATAAATATTAAAATCTAATTCTGAAAGTTTTCTTACTAATCTTTCATATACATCATCGAAACTATAATCTTTATAACCTAATTTTGTATAAACTTCTTCGGTAAAAAATGTACGATCAAATAATAAATTTAATTCAGTTTCTTCTAATGCTTCCATATAATTTAATAGACCTAAATACATAGTTTTATTTTTTTGATATCCCGTTTTAGTTTTATCTTTTATTCCGGTTAATCTGTATAAATTAGAAGATGATAGATTATCTCTTAAGAAGTTAGCCATAGTACTTTTTCCAACTCCTTGTGGACCTTCTATTATTATGATGTTTCCTCTTGAATTTTTCATTTTTCCTCCTCAAATTCGATATCGTTATCTTTTAAAAATTTTATAATTGTTTGACTATTAATTGATATACCTAAACGCATGTTAAAGTCATCTCCTGGTATAGTACTTTTAATGATATTAGTGCCTGCTAGCATTCCTAAAACATTACCATCTTTATTTAATAGAACACCACCTTGGGTACCAGTTATTACTTCATTAGATGTTTCAATCATTGAAAGGTTATCTTGTTTATCAATAATGTTTCTTGTAATCATTCCTTCAGTAGGAAACACAGGAAAATTCATAACTTCATTGGTAGATATTATTCTTTTGCTTTCTTGATCATATTCAAAGGTTTTATATTCTGGAAAAGCAAATCCTAAATTACATACTGATGTTCCTATATCGATTGGTTTGTTAACAAATTTAGGAAATTCATCAACTAAAATATTTTTTTTATTTTCGATTTTAACGATTGCTAAATCTAAATATGGATGTTTGATAATATTTAGTTTTCCTGGATTTTTAGCAATATCTATAATGACATTGTGAATTCCAACTATTGAATTATCTTTAATACCATATTTTTCTTCAATTTTTTTCTTTTGTCTTTCTTTTGGAGCATTATCTATTTCATTTAAAATATTAGGAAATACTTCATTGTTATCATCTTCAATTAAAAATAATTCAGCATTTGTTAATGTTGTTAAGATATCACCATTTTTATTTAATACTATTAATGTAGATAAGCTATTAACAATACTCTTATCTTTATAAATTAGTTTACCTGTTATCAGGGGTCTTATATATTGTAATCCTTTTTTTATTGCATTTCTGAACATAGTCTCACCATATTAATTATATCACAGGGCATAAAAAAAGACACTATTTTGCAGTATCTTTGATGATTTTGATTAATCCAATTACTTCTATAATTAAAGACATTAAAATAATTGATATATTAAGAGTATCACTTGTATCTATATTATGATTTATTATAATAGAAACTATTAATAATAATAGTCCTGAAATTAAAATTATTAAACCTAAATTACTACTTTTTTCCATTACATTCACTATCTAAATAAAGTATATCACTTTAAAATATAATGTCTATTCTTATTTTTAATTTAAATGTAAAGTTTTGGTTGAATTTTATAAATGTGAATGTTATAATGGGTTTCTGGCTTTAGCCGGAGAATATAGATGGGTGGAGATGGTTATATGAAAACTTTTTATGCTTTAGGTTATGAAACTGAAACTGGTGTTAAATACTATAAATTAAGACTTGCTAAAGATAAGGAAGTAGGCATTTATTGTCAAAGATGTGATGATTTAACATTAGAATTAATGACAAAAAGAGATGTAAATGAAATCGCGAGAGGAATAAGAAGTGATAGTCCTTTAGGATTAGTTCCTATAACTAGCGTTTCTCAAAAAAAGATGATGAAAGAAGATCTTGAAACTATTTTAGAAAATTCTGAACAATACGCGGGAACTATAATTGATAGGATTGCACTTGGCAAAAAGCGTGGATTTTCTGTTTAATACTCTTTAGGAGTGTTTTTTTATTTTATTATTTTAGCACTTAATGTTGACAAGTGCTAAAAAAGGAGTATAATTTAAATTGTTATAGAAAAGAGGATATTATGAAGAAAAAAGAATTTAAATCTTCTTCTAAAAGAGTTTTAGATTTAATGATTAATTCTATTTATACAAATAAAGAAATATTTTTGAGAGAGTTATTATCAAATGCAAGTGATGCTTTAGATAAATTGTCATATAAAGCTTTAACTGATAATTCTATTAATATTAATAAGGCTGATTTAGAAATTAATATTATTAGAGATAGTGATAATAGAATTCTTACTATTAAAGATAATGGTATTGGTATGGATGCATCTGAATTAGAAAATAATTTAGGTACTATTGCTGAATCTGGTTCTTTAAGATTTAAGGAAGAAAATAAGGAACAAAAGGATACTGAAATTATTGGTCAATTCGGTGTTGGATTTTATTCTGCTTTTATGGTAGCTAAAAAGATTGAAGTTGTTTCTAGAAAATATGGTGAAGATAAAGGTCATATTTGGACTAGTGAAGGTGCTGATGGTTATACTATTAGTGAGTGCAATACTGATGATTATGGAACTACTATTAAGTTATATTTAAAAGATAATACTGATGATGATAATTATGATAAATATTTAGATGAATATACTATTAGATCTTTAGTAACTAAATATAGTGATTATTTAAGATATCCAATTAAAATGGAAGTACAAAATAGTAAATTAAAAGAAGGATCAGATAAGGAATATGAAACTTATACTGAAGTTGTTACTTTAAATACTATGGTACCACTATGGAAAAAAGATAAGAAAGATATAACTGAAGATGATTATAATAATTTTTATAGTGATAAATTTATGGATTATGAAAAACCTTTAAGAGTAATTCATAGTAGTGTAGAGGGATTGGAATCATATAAATCATTAATGTTTATTCCTTCTCATGCTCCTTATGATTTTTATTTAAAAGATTATAAGAAAGGTTTAGAGCTATATACTAATGGAGTTTTAATTATGGAAAAGTGTGAAAAACTTTTACCTGATTATTATAGTTTTGTTAAGGGTGTTGTTGATTCAGCTGACTTATCTTTAAATATTTCTAGAGAGACTTTACAAAATGATAAACATGTTTTAGGTATTGCTAAAACTTTAGAAACTAAAATTCATAATGAACTAGCTGATATGCTTAAAAATGATTTTGATAATTATAAGAAATTCTTTGAAGCATTTGGCTCTCAAATTAAATATGGTGTATATGATATGTATGGTGCCAATAAAGATAAGTTAAAAGATTTACTTATTTTCTACTCTTCTAAAAATGAGAAGATGATAACATTAGATGAATATGTTAATAACATAGAAAAAGAACAAAAGAATATTTACTATGCTTGTGGAGAAACCATTGATAAAATAAATATGCTTCCTCAAGTTGAACAAGTTAAGAATAAAAATTATGATGTATTATATTTTACTGATTATTTAGATGAATTTGTTGCTCAAGTATTAGGAAGTTATAATGATTTAACATTTAAAAATGTTTCTGATGGTGATTTAAATCTTGATACTGAAGAAGAAAAAGAAGAATTAAAGAAAGTAAATGAAGATAATAAAGAAGCTTTAGATTATATTAAAACTGCTTTAAATGATGAGGTAGTTGAAGTTAGATTTACAAATAAATTAACAAATCATCCAGTATGTTTAACTACTGAAGGAAATTTAAGTGTAGAGATGCAAAAAGTTATTAATGCAATGCCAACCGATGAAAAAGTTAAAGCTAAAATGATTTTAGAAATAAATGAAAAACATCCAATTGCTAATAAAATCAAAGAACTTTATAAAAATAATAAAGAAGAACTTAGTGGCTATGCTAAAATATTGTATTCTGAGGCTAGATTAATTGAAGGATTACCAATTGAAAATCCAACAGAAATATCTAATTTAATATGCGAATTAATATCCAAGTAATTGGATATTTTTTCTTTACAACATATTCTAATTTAAAGCTTTTTGTGTTATATATAATGTAGGTGAAAATATGAGTTTGTTTTTTTTAGTAATGGGAATTTTTTTACTAGGAATAGGGTGCTATTTTTTTATTAAAAAGCAGTTCAATATTTATATTAGATTGTTGATAGTGATTCTAGGATTATCTTTTATTTTTTTATCTATTTATAAATATGTAAGTGATAAGAAATTATTAGAAAAATATCCAGCAAGTATTAAACTTAATAAGGATACTTTTGAATATTATGATAAGGTTTATATAAATGATATATTAGATGTTAAAAATGCAGAAATAATAACTAAAAATAAAAAGATAGATACTTTAAAATTAGGTAAACAATTAATTGAAATTAGGTATAGGGATAAAGCAAATAATATTAATTCAATTGGATTAAATATTAATGTAGTTGATACGACACCACCAAAAATTTATCATTCTTCATCTTATGCGATTAAAAAGGGTAATGATTTTAATTATATGAGTAAAATAATATGTGGAGATAATTATGATCCAAATATCGAGTGTTTAATTGAAGGAGATTATGATGTTAATACCTCGGGAACTTATAATTTAAATTTTGTAAGTACGGATATGAATGGTAACAAGACTGTTAGCCCTTTTAAACTTTATGTTAAAGATAAATTAACGTCTTCATCTGGTGGTGGAGGAAGCTATACTCCAAGAACTAAACCTATTGAAGAGTTTATTACTAATTATAAAAATGATAAAAATTTAATTGGAATAGATGTATCTTCTTGGCAAGGTGATGTTGATTATGAAAAGGTTAAGAGCAGTGGGGTATCTTTTGTAATTGTTAGAGTTGGTTTTGCTAATTCTGATGGAATATGTAAAATTGATAGTAAATTTAAACAAAACTTAGAAAATGCTAAAAAAGCAGGTTTAAAAGTTGGAGCATATTTTTATTCTAAAGCTAAGTCAGTTAAAATGGCTAAAGAACATGCTAAATGGGTTGTAGAACAGCTTGATGGAGCAAAGTTAGATCTTCCAATATCATTTGATTGGGAATGTTGGAGTAACTTTAATGAATATCATATTAGTTATGTAGGATTAAATTTAATTGCTCAAAGTTTCATGAATGAAGTTGAAAAACATGGGTATGTGGGAATGAATTATGGTAGTGCTTCATATTTAGAAAAAGTGTGGGATACTAGTGCATCACTTATTTGGATGGCTCATTACACGAAAAAAACAGATTATGAAAAAGAATATTATATATGGCAGGTGACAGATAGAGGCATAGTTCCGGGTATTGATGCATATGTTGATTTAAATGTATTATATTTAAGTGAGGAAGGTAAATTATGATTGAATTATATGGTTTTATTTTTATAGTTGTGTTAGGCACTTTGGCTCATTTTATTTATGATTGGTCTAACCATAACAAATATTTAGCTTTATTAGTTGCTGTTAATGAGAGTGTATGGGAACATATGAAGCTAATTGTTTTTCCATCTTTGATATGGCTTCTTGTGGAGATTCCTTTTGTAGGAAGTAATCCTAATTTTATGATGGCTAAATTAGTTTCATTACTAACAATGCTTGTTTTTATACCGGTTGTATTTTATATTTATCAAGCTATATTTAAGAAAACATCATTAATTTTTGATATTGTTGAATTTGTTGTTGCGATAGGATTAGGTCAGTATTTTTCATATTTAGTACTTAATACTTATGCATTACCTAAAGTATTATCTTTTGTAAGTTTAGTAGTTTATATTTTTATTGATGGATACTTTTTAATTGCAACGTTAATGCCAGGTAAAAGTGAAATATATAAAGATCCTCGAAATAATAAAAGTGGCTTAGCAGGACATATTCATAATAAACATTAGTAAATGAGAAAATCATTTACTTTTTTTTTACTTTTTTATATAATAGATTTTATCTTTATAGGTGAGAAGTATGAAATTAGTAGAAAGAGCACTTAGTTTTACAATTAGAGCACATGATGGACAATATCGTAAACATGATAAGGATACACCTTATGTTTTTCATCCAATGGTTGTAAGTTTAATTTTAAAAACTGCTGACTTTGATGAAAAGGTTATTGCTGCGGGATTACTTCATGATGTAGTTGAAGATACAAGATATAATATTGATGATATATCTAAGCTTTTTGGTGGAGAAATTGCTAGTTTAGTGATGACTGCTACTGAACCTGATAAATCTTTACCTTGGAAAGAAAGAAAAAAACAACAAATTAAAGTAATAAAAGATTTACCAGTAGCTAATAAAGCAATTGTATGTGCTGATAAAATAGCTAATTTAGAAGATTTAAGAATTCAATTAAGAAAAAATGGATATATAGATTTTTCGGTTTTTAGAGCAGATCGTAATGAACAAGAATGGTTCTTTAGAAATGTTTATAATGCTTTAAGTGAAAATAATAATGATGAAAGAATAAGTATTTTGTTAGAAAGATATTTAAATGTTTTTTATGATGTGTTTTATGGTCTTAGTATAGTTGATCCTGATTTTTATGATAATAGAAATAGAATATATGATAATCTTAGAACTAAGGGATATCTTGAAGAATTAACTAAATTAAAAGATGTTATTCAAGATAATAAACCTTATGTAATTGAGTTTACTGGAAGTCCTAGTGTTAGAGGTTCTTCAATAAGAATGTTGGAAGATTTCTTTGAAGATGCTAAATTTAGAGTTAAAGTTACTGATGAAGAAGAAAAAATTGGTAGATATACGACAGAGTTTTTATCTAATCCTAAAAGTTTATCTTTAGTAGAAAAGAATTTACTTATAGCATCTGCTATAAAAGAAGATTTAATGAAAGATATTGTTGGAGATCAAAGTATTATTATGGCTAATGGGGCTTTATTTGAAATATTAAGTTATGTTAAATTATTAGCAAATAAAGGCGTTATTAGTGAAAGAGATTTTATGATATTCTTTGCTGAATATGCCGAAGATTTAGATAAGATGATTAATCATGTTGTTGTTTGTTATAACAATCCAATAAATTTAAAGAGTAATAGAAGTGAAATATTAACAAAATCAGATAGTATGGTTGATTATAGTGAAGCTATTTCTCAGTGTGAAGCATTAATTAGTGGTTCTACAGTTGTTGATATGACTAAAATTAATCCTAATGATGCAACTTTAATGGTAGCAAGCTCACTTTTACCTATTATGCGCAATGAATACGTACTTAGATTAAAATCATTTTTAGAACAAAAAAAGAATCAATTTTAGATTCTTTTTATTTGTTAGTATTTTCATAATAATTTCTTTCTGATAGTTCATCTAATACTTGTTCAAGTTCTTCATCTAGTGTATCTTCATAAACCTCTTCAGCTTCATATATAATATCGTGAAGTGATGCGACTTTCTGTAAATCTATGCCATTTCTTGTTAATACATCTATTTGATATTTAGTTAAAACTAGATTATCATTTACTTTTTGAAGTTTATTACTTTCAAAATCTAGTTGAGAGACTAATTCATTTATATCATATTTTTTCATTAAATAAACTTAAAGATATCAATGTATCCTTTACTTTCTAGTAAATAGATAATACCAGCGATTATTAAAACAAATAACATAACAAATAGGAAACCAACGAATGCATTTCCTTTTTTTTGTTTTGGCATAGCTTCTTCTACAACAATTCTTCTTTTTAATTTATTATCATCTGCCATAATTATTCTCCTTTTATTTCATTATTTTTTTTACTTCTTTTTTAAATTTTTTAGGGTTTAATTTATATAATAAAACAGCTCCGACTAAAACAATTGCAATTTCTGTCCAACTTATTTTTTTGTTATATTTAGCTGTTAGAGTAAGATTTGAAGTTATTTTAGTATCAAAATCAAATTCTTTATCATTTAAATACCAACCTTCGAAATTGTATCCTTCTTTGGAAACACTAAGGGGAGTTACTAATTCGTTTTCGTTAACTTTAACTTTAGTTTCATCATTGTCATCTATAAAGGTAACAATGTATGTTTTAGCGGTATAATCTTTCCATAATCCCTTTTTTTCTTTTTTAGCTTCTTCTTCAATTTTTTCTAATTCATCTAAATAAGAATATTTGCCATAAACATATTTGATTTGGGCATAACCTATTTCTAATAATTCTTTTTGAAGAAGTGAATTATCAACCCATACCCAGGCAAGGGTTCTTCCATACTTATCTAATTTTGTGCTTTTTGAATCGTATTCTAATTCAATTTTTTTAGCATTAGTAATTTTTTTACATGTATATTCACTGGCGTTTTTTCCATAGGCTTGTTCTTTTTTAGTAGGATGAACTGTTTCTGGTGTATCGATAGCTAGAAATCTTACTTTCATATCTTCATTATTAACTGTAAATACAGCAGTATCACCATCAACACATTTTTTAAATTTAACAGTTTCTTTTTCATTTGCATATACATTTGCAGTAAATGTTAAAAAAACACATATTATCAACATTATTTTTTTCATAAAAACCTCTATAATAATAATAACCTTAAAAAGTATTTGATATCAAGTGTATTTACATTTTTTATTATTTCATAGATATAGATTTTATGATACAATATTTTAGAATAGTGGGTGTATATAAATGGCTGTGATAGATACATTTTTAAATAAATTACAAAGACTTATAAATGTTGCCGATAGTGTTAAAACTAATAAAGCAATAAATCGTAATGCTAGTTTAGAAATAGAGAATGTTTTATATGCTAATGGAATTACTGGTGAGGTTTCATATGATGATTTACTTACTTTAAAGAAAAATGATGTAAGAACTATTTTTAAAGCTATGTATAGTGAAAAGTTTGAGTCTGAATATAATAGATTTATGTCTAAAAAAGCAATAATTGATGAATTTAGAAATATTTCTTTATCTCATGTTGGTGCTTTTGAACCAAAAGAATATAGTGGAGCAATGGATTATATTAGTGATTTTGCTAATAAATTAAATGAATTTTTAAGTAGTAATAAAGCTAATGATGTTTCTATTGGAAATGATTTATATAAAAAGTATTTAAATATGTTTAGAGGAAATAAGTTAGTTGTTCCAGTTACTGATTTTGATGAATTTGATAGCTTACTTGATTCAATGAAATTTTCTGATAAAGAATCTGGAGATATTAAAATGTTTGTTGGACTTGGTAATATTGAATTACTTCTACCAGATGATAAAGATGAATTAACTGTTCTTAATAAGTATGAAATTATTTTAAAAAATAAATATAGTAAGTATAAAGACACTATTGTTTTGCTTAAGGACGAAAGTTTTTCATTGGATACTTTTGATGAATCTTTAGATAGAATTAAAGGTAGATTGAATGTTAATTATGATGATGTTAGACAAGCTATGTGTTGTGTTTTACTTGGTAAAAAAATATCTGAATACAAGGATGTTTCAGCTAAAAAGGATATGCCTGCAAATATTAAAGAGGAGTATTTAAGTTCTTTAGAAGAAGAATTAGATAAAATTACAATTAAGTCTAGAGAACAATCATCTAAAAAGGAAGAAACTAAAGATGAGGTTAAACCTGAAATAAGTAGAGATCCATTTTTAGATGAAGTGGAAAATATAATTAGTTCGGAAAAGGCTTTAATTGATAGTGTTAATTTTGATGATTTAAATATGTATCTTTTTGAAGGAATTAAAGAACAAAGTGAAGAAACGATTGGATATAGAATTGTTTCAGTAATAACTGCTTTATATAGTGAGATGGAAAAACTTAATAATTTTACAGATACACCATCAGTGTATAATGCTTGTTTAAATAATATTAAAGAATATGTTGATGCTTATCATAAGTTAAAAGAAGAACAAAAAGGTTACTTGGTTAAGAAACAAAGTATAAAGTAATAGAAAGGGTTATGTTATGGATTATTTATTACATTTAATTGATGAAACTACATCTCATTATGATGATAAAGATAATGAATATATGCAAAATGATGTTAATTTAACTAATATAAAAAATGTTATTAAATTAGCTGATAGTGATCCTTTATATAGATATGAATTTATAACTCTTTTAGGGGATGACTTTTTGTCTTTAATGGTTGATCAAGTACAAGAGGAAAGTGAAAGAGAATCTTTTTTAGCATCATTATTGTATTTAAAGAAATTAATGAAAATTAATAAAGAAATGGCAGATAAGATTACTTTAAATGATAATCAACAGAAAGAAATATTAAAATTACTTGAAATAATGAAGCAATATGTAAATGAAAGGGAATACTTTAATTCTGAGCAGAGAAGTTTAAATGGAGTTTATAAAAAAAATATTCTTAAGTTAAAACGTAAATTAGAAGAAAAAGAGGTTCTTAATAAAACTGATTATGAATCAGTTGGATATTTGTTATCTAAAGAATCTGATGATAAATATAGTAAGTTAATGAGTGCGGTTAATAGATATAATTTAATACTTTTACAAGGTAATAATGTAAGCGTTAGTCAAGTAAATTATGTAGAACAAAATGATGATGATATTAATCATAATGATAGATTATTGAGTAAATTTGACGTTAATGTCGAAAAATTTAAGAAAGAATATCCAGTTTTCTGTTTAGAAAGTTACCAAGTAAATAATCGTAAGATGGATTTATTAGAAGATAATGGGATTGATATAGATGAAGTTTTAAAACATGCTCCTAAATTATTACTTAGTCCATATTATTTATTAGAAAAGAATATGACTATTATGAAGTCTTATGGATTTGATTTATCTTGTGAGGAAGATAAGTCCAATTATGTTGTTTTGGGAACAGGTAATTTGGATTTAGCTTTAGATTATTTTATTGAACTTGGATATAATGATTTTATTCATAAAGATGTAAAGAACTGTTTAAAAAATTTAAGAGCTTTAATAATTAAACGTATATATTATGCATATAAGAATAAAATAAATATTTGGAGAATTGACGGTACAAATGTTGAAATGTTAAGTAATCGTGAAAAAAATAAGGATTATGATAAATTAATCAGAGAACAGGCTACCGCACTTGATGAAGAAACTATTGATGTATTAATATCTAAATATCCGATATTAGAGGGTATAGATGCTTCTCATCGTGCTTATATATTTAAAGATAGTTATAATGCGGCGATTAAGAGAAAGACTGAACTTATTTTTGGAAATAAGATTATTTCTAGAATTAAGACTTATAGTTTATTTAAAGTATTAGTTGATAATAATGTTAATGTTCAAGAAGCTTTGCTATATGCTTTATCTTATAATACGATTTTAGATCAAAGTGAATATGATAATTTAAAATCTGTTGTTTATTTTAAGGAGGCTAGGTAATGGAATATTTAAAAGATTATGTTTCATCTGAAGTGTATGAAAAGTTAATTAGTTTACTTAGTTTAGATGTGCAAAGTTCTTTATCTAAAAATAAAGATAATATTATAAAAATATTTAAATATTTTAAGAGTATTGGTATTAATAAGTTTGATGATTTATTATTATTTAGATGTGATTTGTTGTTTGAAGATGTTGAATCTTTAAAAGATAAAATTAATAAAATGGATGCTTCTTTTGTGAGTTTTATTATACAAAATGATGTGGGAAATTTAATAAATTTGGGTATATAATTTAAAATTTTACATAAAATAAAAATAATTAGCACTTATACTTGACAAGTGCTAATTAAAGTGGTATAACTATAATTGTGAAAGGAAGTGTGAGGATTATGAATATAATCCCAAAAAGTTTTTTATTTGATGATGATTTCGACAATTTCTTCTTACCAGCAGTAAAAAGAAATAATGAAATGAAGTGTGATATTTACGAAAAGGATAATAAATATCATATTGAAATGGATGTACCTGGCTATGATAAGAAAGATATTAACATTGAAGTAAAAGATGGATACCTTACTGTAAGTGCTTCAAAAGAGCAAGAAGAAAAAGATGAAAAGAAAAATTATATTAGAAGAGAAAGAGTTTATGGATCATTTAGTAGATCATTTGCTTTAGGTGATGTTGATATTGAAAATATTGATGCTAAATTTGATAAAGGTTTACTAACCATTACTATTCCTAAACAAGAAGTTGTCGAAACTAAGAAAAAAATTGAAATTAAAGGATAAGACTAATGACTATTCATTAGTCTTTTTTGTTGAACTTAATGATTAGATGTGTTAAAATTACAATTGTTAAATTGATTGGCCCATTGGTGAAATGGTTAACACATAACCCTCTCAAGGTTACATTCATGAGTTCGAACCTCATATGGGTCACCAATATGTTTATAAATCCCTGTAAACAGGGATTTTTTTGTTAATTAGATATCTTGAAAATAGATATTAAGTATAATATAATAAGTTTGTCTTAAGTGTTTATGCATTTAGATAAGAGGAAAAAATGGAAAATATTAGATTATTATTAATAAGAATTTCAGAAAGATTATTTAAATCTTTTTCGTTATTTGGTGGAGCTAAGAAGGTTAATGATTTAACTGATAGAATTAAGGAAGCACCTAAAGAAGAATTATATCGTATAGCTGTTTATATGTTAGATTTCGCAGTTACTAATAATAAATTTTATTCTTGTAAGGACTTCTTTAATGTTTTATATGATGAAACGGTTAGAATGCTTAGTGAAAGCGAACAGTATAATGAATATTTTGTAAGTAGTATTCTTGGATATTTTAAACAAATGAATTATCCAGTGTATTTAGATGGTTCGATGAATGCTAAAGATATTAGTAAAGGTTTATGTTCTAATAAAATTAAAGTTATGATTCCTGAAGAACTAACTGAAAATGTTTTAGTTGTTATGTATGGTAAAGGTGCTAGTATTTACGAATGTGGGACACCAGTATCAATAAGTGATAATATTATTTTTGATGATTTTGATGCTTTACTTTATTTTGGAAATGGTTTTGAAATGGATATTTCTTATTATAATAAAGATAATAGTGGTAATTTGGTTACTAGAAAATATTTTAAAGATGAAAATGGTCAAATGGTTATAAATCATGATGTTTTTAATGAGGTTAGACAATCACTTTGTTATAGTTCGGTTAGTGGAACTAATATGTTTATTGAAACTCCTGAGTTAGAATATGTTAGAGCTAGTAAAGGTGGAACGGACTATGATTTTGTTAGAATGATGCGAATAAAAGATAAGGTAAATAGTAAGAAAATAGCTGCTATTAGAAGTTTTGAAGATAATAGTACAGTAAAGAAGGAGGATAATACATATGGACTATAAAAAATTAGCGGATTTATTATATCCAAATGTAACTGAAACAATAGGGGATTTAGAAAAAAAATATCCAGAAAGAACTTTGCCTGCAAGTGCTGAAGTGTGTAGATTTGCACCATCTCCAACTGGTAGAATGCATATGGGTAATTTATTTGCTTCTTTTATTCCAGAAGTTATTGCTCATCAAACTAATGGAGTATTTATTTTAAGAATAGAAGATACTGATGAAAAAAGAGCAATTGAAAATGGAGTTCAACTTATTTTAGATGATTTAAAAGCTTATAATTATATAGTAGATGAAGATCCTATTCAAGGCGGGGCATATGGCCCTTATGTACAAACTCAAAGAGCTGATATTTATCATATTGTAGCTAAGTATTTAGTTTCAATTGGAAGAGCTTATCCTTGCTTTTGTTCAGAAGAAGATTTAGCTTCTATGAGAGAAAAACAAGAGCATAGAAAAGACAGAATAGGATATTATGGCAGTTATGCTAAATGTCGTAATTTATCTTATGAAGAAGTTAAAGCTCATATAGATAATGGAGATAAATGGGTTTTAAGATTAAAATCTATGGGTGACTTTAATAAGAAGTTTGTATTTAAAGATTTAGTTAAGGGAACAATAGAGTTACCAGAAAATGATATGGATCAAGTTATTGTTAAATCTGATGGTATTCCTCCATATGCATTTGCTCATGTTTGTGATGATCATTTTATGAGAGTAACTACTGTTACAAGAGATGATTCTTATATTTCTTCTGTTCCTTATCATTTAGAATTATGGAATGCTTGTGGATTTAAAGCCCCTAAATTTGCTCATTTATTACCTTTAAATAAAAAAGATGGAGATACAATTAGAAAGATAAGTAAGAGAAAAGATCCGGAAGCAGCAGTAGCGTTCTATCATGAAAGAGGAATTCCGGTTGAAGCAATAAAATTATATTTTGCAACTGTAATGAATTCAAATTTTGAAGGTTGGTTCTTACAAAATCAAGATAAAAGTTATAGAGAATTTACTTTTGCTTTTAATAAAATGAGTACAAGTGGTTCATTATTTGATTTAGAAAAGTTAATTAATATTTCTAAAAATTATTTAAGTAAACTAAAAGCTAGTGAAGTGTTTAATGGTTTAGATGAATGGTCAAAAGAGTTTGATCCTGAATTCAACGATTTAATTAATCAATATAAAGAATACACAATTAGTGTTTTAAATATTGAAAGAGAACAAAAGAAGCCAAGAAAAGATTTTGCTGCTTATAATGAAATAAAGGGTCAAATATGGTATATGTTTGATGAATTATTTACAGATGTTAATTATGAGTTTGGAGAAAATGATTTGAATTCTGTTAAAGAAATCATTAATAAATATAAAGAAATGTTTGATATTAATGATGATAAGGAAACTTGGTTTAATAAAATTAAGGATTTATCTGAAGAATTAGGATATGCTTCTGATATGAAAGCATATAGAGAAAATCCTGATAATTATAAAGGTAGTGTAGCTGATGTATCTAATATTATTAGAGTATCTTTAACTACTAAAACAACTACTCCGGATTTATATGAAATAATGAAACTTTTAGGTAAAGAAAGAATTTTAAAACGTTTTGAAAATATAGCAAATATGTAAAGTATTTGCTTTTTTTTGCGTTTTGTGGTATAGTAACGCGCAATAAAAAAGGGGGGTTGAGTAATGTCAAGAGTGAATACTTTGTCTTCAGCCAAAAATAGAGAATTATTTACAAAACTTAAAAACGGTGATACTAGTGTAAGAGATACTATTATAAAAGGAAATATTAATCTTGTTTATTATACTTTTTCTAGATATTTTAAAAATCTTGAAGTAGGAGAATATGAAGATTTGGGATTAATCGGTTTAATTAAAGCTGTGGACAGTTATGATGTCGAAAAAAATGCTGATTTTGCAACTTTTTCCATTATTTGTATTAAAAATGAAATTTTAGGTGAATTAAAAAAAATTAGTAAAACTAAAGGAGATGTTAGTTTATACGATGGAAAACCATCGTTAATTGAAGATGATGAAGATATGCAACTTATTAATTGTATACCTGATTCAAAAGATTTGATAGATGATTTTATATCTTCAGTATCTTATGAGAAAATTACTAGTGAATTATTTGCAACTCTTACTGATAAAGAAAAGGAACTCTTAAAATTATTTTTTGGATTTTATGAAAAAAAGTATACTCAGAAAGAAATCGCAAGTATTTATGGTGTAAATCAATCGCATATTAGTAGAACAATTACTAAAATTTGTTATAAATTAAAAGAAGTGGCATTAAGTAATTGCCCTGAAATTAAAAATGACTTTGAAATATAAGTCATTTTTGCTTTATTTAGTAGTTTTTTATTGACTTTTAAGGTGGTTTCACATATTTTATTTGTTCGAATCTGGATGAAATGGGTAATCGGAAGGAAGAGAATAAAATGAAAGGATTTATTTATGAAAACATTTATGCAAACAAAAGAAACTGTTGATCGTAAGTGGTATGTAATTGATGCTGAAAATTTACCTTTAGGACGTGTAGCTACTAAAGCTGCAACTGTTTTAAGAGGAAAACATAAAGCAACTTTTACACCTCATATTGATTGTGGAGATTATGTTATTATCATTAATGCTGATAAAGTTAAATTAACTGGAAACAAAGTAAATGATAAAATGTATTATAATCATTCTGGATTCCCAGGAGGATTAAGAGAACGTAACGCTAAGACTATGTTAGAAAAGTACCCTGAAGAAATGGTAGAAAGAGCTATTAAAGGAATGTTACCTAATGGACCTTTAGGAAGACAAATGTATAGAAAATTATTTGTTTATGCTGGTAGCGAACATAACCATGCAGCTCAAAAACCAACAGAGTTAAAGATTGATTAGGAGGATAACTAATGAAGAAAACTGAAATTACTGCTACTGGTAGAAGAAAACGTTCTGTTGCTCAAATCAGAATGGTTACTGGTAAAGGAAAAATTACTGTTAATGGAAAAGATGTAAATGAATACATGCCATTTCCTACATTAGTAATGGATTTAAAACAACCTTTAGTTTTAACTAATAATGAAAATACTTTTGATATTACTGTTAAAGTTAATGGTGGTGGATTCTCAGGTCAAGCTGGTGCTATCAGATTAGCTATTGCTAAAGCTTTAGTTGAATATGATGCTGGTACTGATCAAACTAGAGATGATGCTTATCATAAAGTATTAAAAGTAAATGGATTTTTAACTCGTGACCCACGTGTTAAAGAACGTAAAAAATATGGTCTTAAAAAAGCTCGTAGAGCACCACAATTCTCAAAACGTTAATTTTTTCAAATGTTGCCAATCCCAAAAGATATTCTTTTGGGATTTCTTTTGTTTATAAGACAATTTTTTTACTTGCTTTATATAGTTAAATAATGTAAACTATTCTATGATTTGGAGGTCTATATGGATAATGTTAATGAATTTATTAAATTACTTAATATTAGTGAAGATGAATATGTAGTTTTAGCCTGTTCATATGGTCCTGATTCAATGTGTTTACTTGATATATTAATTAAAAATGGAATTAATGTTATAGTTGCACATGTAAATCATAAATTGAGAGAAGAATCTGATCAAGAATATGTTGATTTAGAAGAGTATTGTCATAAAAATAATATTATTTTTGAAGGAAGTATTATTGATAAATATCCTAAAGGAAATATTGAAGCATATGGCAGAAGTTTTAGATATAATTTTTTTGAAAGTATTGTAAAAAAGTATAAAGCTAAATATTTATTTACTGCTCATCATGGTGATGATTTAATTGAAACTATTTTAATGAGAATAGCAAGAGGTGCATCTTTAAGAGGATATGCTGGTTTTAAAAAAATTACAAAGCTAGATAGTTATAATTTAGTTAGACCATTAGTATATTTAACTAAAGAAGATATTTTAAATTATGTTGATAAATTAGATATTCCATATGCGATAGATAATACTAATTTAGAATTAATTCATACAAGAAATGTTTATAGACATAAAATATTACCTGTTTTAAAAGAAATTAATCCAAAAATTCACATGAAATTCATTAAATTTAGTGATACTATTAATGAATGCAATGATTATTTAGAAAATGAAATAGATATACTTTTAGATGAATTATATAAAAATAATCGATTGGATTTAAATGAATTTAATTTATTGCCTTACTTATTAAAAAAATATTTATTAAATAGAATATTACTTTCAATATATAACAATAATATTAATAAGATTACTGATGAACATATTAATTTAATATTTAATTTAATTGATGGTGATAAAGCTAATGGTAGTATTAATTTACCTTGTAATTATGTTGTTACTAAATATTATAATATTTTGGAATTTAAAGTGCGTGATGATGTAAGTGATTATGATTATATTTTAGATGATAAGTTAAATATTAATGAGGGATTAATTACTTTTATTGATGAAACTGATATTAAGAAGAGTAATTATTTGATTAGGTTAAGTAGTAATGATATAAAGATGCCTCTTCATGTTAGAAATAGAAGAGTTGGTGATAAGATTACTTTGAAGAAGGTTGGAACTAAAAAAGTTGGCGAAATTTTAAGTGAAAGTAAGATTCCTAGTGATGTAAAAAGTATGCCAATTGTAACTGATGATAATGGTAAAATTTTATGGATTCCAGGCGTAAAGAAGAGTAATTTTGATAAACAATATGATGAAGAGTATGATATAATAATTAAGTACATTAAAAAGGAGAACGAAGATGAAAAATAAAAATAATTATGCAAAACAATCAATGCCATATGTAATTTTATTATTAGTTATTGTTGGCTCATTGGTGTTTTTTAGATTATCTCAATATGAGGTTCATGACTTAAGTTATGATAAATTTATGACTGAACTACAAAATGGTGAGGTTAAAAAAATAGAAATAACTCCTAAAAATGGTGCAGGAGTATATTATATTACTGGTAGTTTAGATGGTTATAAGTCGACTGAAACTTTTACTGTTAATATTCCTTTAAGTGATGGTGTATTAGACAAAGTAATGAAATATGTTGATGAAGACAATATTGAAGTTAAAACTAATACTAATCCAGAAAATAATGGTTTATTAACTGTTGTAGTTAATGTTGTTCCAATTGTTTTACTTGGAATAATGGCATTATGGTTATTTTCAAGAATTAATGGAAGTAATAAAAATAGTATGGATTTTGGTAGAAGTAAAGCTAAACTTAATGAAGAAGCTAAGGCTCATTTTAAAGATGTAGCTGGTTTAGTTGAAGAAAAAGAAGAAGTTGCTGAATTAATTGACTTCTTAAAGAATCCTAAAAAGTTCCAAAAATTAGGTGCTAGAATTCCTAAAGGTGTTTTACTTGTAGGGCCTCCAGGAACTGGTAAAACTTTACTTGCTAAAGCTGTAGCTGGTGAAGCTAATGTGCCATTTTATTATATAAGTGGTTCTGATTTTGTAGAATTATTTGTTGGTGTAGGTGCTTCAAGAGTTCGTGATATGTTTAAACAAGCTAAACAATCTGCACCATGTTTAATATTTATTGATGAAATTGATGCAGTTGGTCGTCAAAGAGGAACTGGTTTAGGTGGCGGACATGATGAAAGAGAACAAACATTAAACCAATTACTTACTGAAATGGATGGCTTTGGTGCTAATGAGGGTATTATAATTATTGCTGCAACAAATAGACCTGATGTTTTAGACCCAGCTTTACTTAGACCTGGTAGATTTGATAGACAAGTTACAGTTAGTTTACCTGACCAAAAAGAACGTGTGGAAATATTAAAGGTTCATGCACGTAATAAGACTTTTACTAAAGATGTTAATTTAGAAAATTTATCTAAGAGAACTCCTGGATTTAGTGGAGCTGATTTAGAAAATTTACTTAATGAAGCAGCACTACTTGCTGTTAGAAGAAATTTATCTGCTATTGGAATGGCGGAAATTGATGAAGCTACTGACCGTGTATTAATGGGACCTGCTAAAACTTCTAGAAGATATACAGAAAATGACCGTAAGTTAGTTGCTTATCATGAAGCAGGACATGCTGTTATTGGCTTAAAACTTGCACATGCTAATGATGTTCAAAAAGTAACTATTATTCCTAGGGGTGCAGCCGGTGGATATAACATGATGGTTCCTAGTGAGGAAAAGATTTGTTCTACTAAGACTGATTTATTAGAAGAAATTACTGGTTTATTAGGTGGTAGATCTGCTGAAGAAATCGTATTTGGAGAAATTACTACTGGTGCTCATAATGACTTTGAAAAAGCTACTAAAATAGCTAGAGCTATGGTAACTGAATATGGTATGAGTGAACTTGGACCTCTACAATTAGAGCAACAAGAAGGTAGTGTATTCTTAGGAAGAGATTATAATAAGTCACAACATTTCTCTAATGAAGTAGCGAATGAAATTGATATGGAAATGAGAAAGATTATTAATACTTGTCATGATAATGCTAAAAAGATTATTAATGATAATAAGAAATTATTAACTTTAATTGCTGAAGCTTTATTAGAAAAAGAAACATTAACTAAAGAAGAAATTGATTATTTAGTTGAAAATGGAAAACTTCCAGAAGAACCAAAAGAAGAAGTCAAGGAAGAAAATCCTAAAAAAGAAACTAAAAAAGTAAATATAAATAAAAAAGATTCTGAATGAAGTGAACCCCAAATAGTTCACAGCAATAAAAAGGACTCAAGATTAATTTCTTGAGTTTTTTGATTTTATTCTTTTTGTGTTGTAAAATAATATCCATTCTTCTACAAGTTTTTGGTATTCTTGTAAAGATGTGATATTATTGTTATACAAAGTTTCTTTTTTGAGTAATGCATGCCAAGATTCGATTGGCGCATCGTCAATGGGAGTTCCTTTTCGGGCCATTGAAATAGTTATCCCATTTGATTCACAAATAGCTTTGTATTCAAAAGATGTATATTGGAATCCTTGATCACTGTGAATGATTAGTCCATGTACATCTTTTTCTTTTGCAATAGCTTCATTTAATGTATCAATTACTAATTGATTATTATTAAATTTAGATATTTTATAAGAAACTACATGTCTATCATATAAGTCAATGATTGTGGATAAATATAATCTTTTACCTTTAAATATTAAATAAGTAATATCTGTGTCCCAAATTTTATTTAAAGCATCAGTTTTGAAATTTCTTTTTAATAAATTAGGTCTTACATTTTCTTCAAATCTTTTATATCTAAAATTTGGTCTAATTCTTCTTATATATTCTGGTTTTAAATTGTATTTACGCATTATTCTAGCAACTTTCTTGTGATTGTATATTACACCATATTCAATCTTTAAGCCTTCAGTTATCCTTCGATATCCATATGTACCTTTGGAATCATCAAATACCTTTTTAATCATTGTATAATCCAAATAATCCGGATCATCAGCATTTTGAAAGTTTATATTTATTAATATATAAATTAATAAATGTTACTTTTTCTCTCGTTGTGCCTTTAGGAAGGCTTGGTATTTTTTTAATATTTCATATCGTTCTTTATAATCAATATTTCCCTCTTTTTTATTTCCACTAAATTTTGGACGATTATCTAAAAGATTATATCCTTTCGTTTTATATTTTGTAATCCAATTCCAAATAGTTTTAACTGATATTTTATATTTTTTTGAAAGCATAGTTGGAGTTGTTTCATTGTTTAAATATTCATTTACAATTTTCATTCTTTCTTCATTAGTATAATTCTTAAATACTTGTCCTTTTTTTGCCATAAAAATACTACCTCCTTTCTAGAGATAGTATTTTATATTAAGACTCCTTTTTTATAAAGTGTCCGAAATGGGGTTCACTTCAGAATAAGAATCTTTTTATTTGCTTTTTAATGAACTGATATTTAATTTGATAAAACCAATACAAGTGCCTATTATTAAAATAAATGGAATAGATATTAGTGATGTTGTAATCCAGAATTTATTTTCTTCCATATCTATCTGATCATAGATATTTTCTCTAACAAAATTCATTACATTGGGATTAAGTAATAATAAAATTACAATGCATATACATAGGGTTTTAAATAATGATACTAACACTATTTCTTTTCCACTTTTTTCACTTACGTATTCTTTTTTTAGTAAACTATTCTTTTTCATAAACCTCTCCTTACTAAGTTTATTATATCATAATTTTGAGTAATGGCTATTTTTATTTTATAATGATTCTTTTTGTGATAAAATTATGTTTGTCTAAATAGTAAATAAGGTAGAATTGAAAATACTTTTTTTTAGACAATTATATTTATATATGATAAAATATTTAGTAGTAGAAAGCAGTGGTTAAAATGACAAAAGTAATTTCTTTAGTAAATCAAAAGGGTGGAGTTGGTAAAACAACAACTAGTATTAATCTAGCTGCTTCTTTAGGTAAATTAGGTAAAAAATCTTTATTAGTAGACTTAGATCCTCAGGGTAATTGTACTACAGGATTAGGTGTTAATAAGGGTAATATTAAGTATAGTATTTATGATGTTTTAAATGGAACAGTTGAAGCTAAAAAAGCTATTGTTAAAACTGGTTTTACTTTATTATCTATTATTCCAGCAACTATTAACTTAGCTGGATTAGATATTGAATTATTAGAAAAAGGTTATCAAAATGCTGCTTTTAAGAAAAATGAACAATTAAGAAATGCACTTGAACCTATTAAGGATAATTATGACTTTATTATTATAGATTGTCCTCCTTCTTTAGGATTATTAACTACTAATGCTTTAGTTGCTAGTGATTCTGTTATAATTCCAGTACAATGTGAATTCTTTGCTTTAGAAGGTATTACTCAATTATTAAATACTATAATTATGACTCAAACTAGATTAAATCCTAATTTAAAGATAGAAGGAGTTTTATTAACTTTATTAGATTCAAGAACTAATCTAGGGTTAGAAGTTGTTGAAGAAGTAAGAAAGTTCTTTAAGGATAAAGTATTTAATACTATTATTCCTAGATTAATAAGATTAGTAGAAGCACCAAGTCATGGTGAACCTATAAATGAATATGATCCAACAAGTCGTGCAGCTGAGGCTTATATGAATCTAGCCAAGGAGGTTATAGATAGAGATGGAAACGAATAACAAAAGAAAAGCATTAGGAAAGGGTTTAGAACAATTATTTAATAGTGAACAATTAAATTTTGAAACTTTTGAACAAGAAATAGTTGATAATACTCCTCATGGAGATATTATGGAAATTCCAATTAGTGAGATTAGAAGTAATCCATATCAACCAAGGGTTCATTTTGATCCGCTTGCTTTACAAGAATTAGCTGAATCTATAAAGCAACATGGGGTACTTGAACCAATTATTGTTAAAAAGAGTATTCATGGTTATGAATTAGTTGCTGGTGAAAGAAGAACTAAGGCTTCTAAGATTGCAGGTAAGGAAACTATTCCTGCTATTGTAAAAGATTTTAGTGATCAAGAAATGATGGATATTGCTATTTTAGAAAATATTCAAAGAGAAGATTTATCACCAATTGAATTAGCTGAAGGATTTCAAAAGTATATTAATTCTACTGGTTTAACTCAAGAAGAAATGGCTGTTAAGTTTGGTAAAAGTAGAAGTTATATTACTAATCTTTTAGGTTTATTAAATTTACCTAAGAGTGTTAGAGATAAGATTACTAGTAAAGAGTTAAGTGCTTCTCATGCTAGAGTATTATCTAAGTTAGATGATGAAGAATTAATTAATGCTTTAGCTAATAGAGTAATTAGAGAAGATTTATCTGTTAGAGAACTAGAAAATTTATGCAGAGAAGAAACGATTGTTAAAAAGAAACCTATTAATAGAACAGTTAAAATTAGACCTTTAAAATATAATGCTTATGAAAATATTTTAAGAGATAAACTAGGATGTAAGGCTCAAGTTATGAAAGATAAGGTTATAATACCTTTTGATAGTGATGGCGATTTAGCTAGAATATTCGAAGTTTTAAATATAGAATTGGATGAGGAATAATGGAGGCTTTAGATAAGATTATTTTCTTTATTAAATCTGTTAAATTTTATGGACCAATAATAACTGTTGCTGGCTGTATTATTCTATATAATTTTATTATTGGATTACTTGATAAAGCGGTTATTGTTGGTAAGACTGAATACGATAAGAAAAAGAGAAGAACTATTATTATTCTTTTTAAAAATATTATTAAATATGTAATGCTTATTTTAGGTTTATTAATTATTTTAAATATTTATGGGGTTGATACTACTTCAATTATTGCTGGTTTAGGTGTTGTAGGAGTTGTTATTGGTTTAGCACTTCAAGATGCTTTAAAAGATATAATTGGTGGTATTAATATCATTATGGATAATTATTATGTTGTAGGTGATTTAGTAACTTTTAATAGTTTTACTGGTACTGTTTCTGAGTTTGGTTTAAAAAGTACAAAGATTATTAATGCCAATGGGGAAACTTTAATTGTAGCTAATCGTAATATTGATAAGATTATTAATTTAAGTCAAAAGAAGGTTACTATGTATTTACAAATACCTACAGCTTATGAATGTAATGAAAAAGATGTAGAAAAGGTGTTAGTTGGAGCACTTGATAAAGTTAAAAAACTTGATGATGTTGTTCCTTCTGAATGTAAATATTTAGGGATTGATCAATTAGCTGATTCAAGTGTTAATTATTTAATTCAAGTTAAATGTAGTCAAGGAAAACAATTTGCTGTGAAAAGAGCAGTACTTGGTATTGTTAAAGAAGCTTATGATAATAATGATATTAAGATTCCTTATAATCAATTAGAGGTGCATAATGGAAAAGATATATAATTTAGGAACTAAAGTTGTTATGAAGAAACCTCATGCATGTGGAACTAATGAATGGGTAATTACTAGGGTTGGCGTTGATATTAAACTTAAATGTATTAATTGTAATAGAGAAATTATGATGGATAGATTAGAGTTTGAAAAAAAATTAAGGAGAATTATTAATGAAAAGGATTAGAAGAGTAAGAGAAAAAATTGTATTACATCCTATAATGACTTTTTGTATTTTAATTTTACTGACTATTATAACTAGTGGTATTTTAACTTTATTTAATGTTAGTGCTTCTTATAATACTATTTCAACTAATGGTTCTTATGTTAGACAATTTGTTTTTGTTGAGAATTTATTTAGTTTAAGTGGATTAAAATATATTTTTAGTAATGCAGTTTCTAATTTTGCTTCTTTTACACCGTTATCTATGCTTATTATTATTTTAATAGGTTTTGGAATAATGGATAAGAGTGGTTTTTTAGATTCTTTATTTTATATATTAACTAAAAATGCTAATAAAAGAGTTGTAACATTTATATTATCTTTAATATGTGTTTTAGCTTCTATTGTTGGTGATTTAAGTTATATTGTATTAATTCCAACAGCTGCTTTATTATTTAAATATGGTAAGAGACATCCAAAAGCGGGTATTATTTGTGCTTTTGCTTCAATGTCATGTGGTATTGGAATTAATATATTTATGAATAGTATTGATTCTAGTTTGTTATCATATACAACGTTAGCTGCTAGTATTTTTACAAGTAATTATAGTATAAGTGTATTTGCTTATGTATTAATTATGTTAATTGCTGCTGTTGTAGCTGCGTTAATTGTATCTGATGTAACTGAAAGAATAATTGTTCCTAGATTAGGACATTATGAATTAATGGATGAGAAAGAAGATTATTTAACTAAAAGAGAAAAAAGAGGTTTAATTCTTTCTTTAGGAGCAGGTATTATATATTTATTAATATTTATATATAATATTATTCCTAATGCACCTTTAGGTGGTAATCTATTAGATTATAGTCAAACTTTATATATAGATAAGTTATTTGGTTATAATTCTTTCTTTAATCAAGGATTTGTATTTGTTGTTACATTGTTATTCTTTATATTAGGTTTAACTTATGGATTTGGATCTAAGAACTTTAAGAGTGGTAAAGAAGTTTGGGAATCTTTAAGTTATTCTTTAGATAAAATTGGTAAAGTATTAGTATTAATATTCTTTGCTTCTTCATTTATCTTTATATTTAAGAAGTCTAATATAGGTACTTTAGTTACTGCTAGTTTAGCTAGTGTTATTAGTGCAAGTGAATTTACTGGCCTACCTTTAATTTTATTATTGTTTATAGTTAGTGCTTTATCAACATTAGTTTTGCCAAGTAGTATAAGTAAGTGGGCTATATTAAGTGCATCTGCTGTTCCAGTATTTATGAATGCAGGATTATCTCCTGAGTTTGCTACTGTTATTTTTAGAGCTGGTGAATGTTGTAGTTATGCATTAACTCCAGTAATGGCATATTTTGTAATTTATATTGCATTTATGGAATTGTATAGTACTGATGATCAAGAGGGTTTATTTGGTAATATTAAATATTTAATGCCATATAGTGGATTTATAACTATTATGTGGATAGTAATTATTTTAGCTTTCTATTTAATTGCTTTACCTCTTGGTGTTGGGGCATATCCGGGATTATGATAGTTAAAGGTTATTTATTTACATATTTATATTTAATTTTGTTATTATTAATAACAGATATTTTACATAAAAAATTTAATGTTTCAGAAACGATTACAAGAAAGATTATACATATATGTGTGTCTTTTTGTTGGATTATTTTATATGTTTATTTTAAGAATACAATACATATAATAATTCCGCCTATAACGTTTATTATTGTTAATTGTATTTCTTATAAGAAGAACTTGTTTAAAGGGATGGAAAATGATGATAATTCGATAGGAACGGTATTATATCCTGTTAGTGTTCTTATTATGTGTATTGTTACTTATTTTGAACCAAAATTTTATTTACCTTTTGGAATAGGATTATTTATAATGGCTTTTGGTGATGGATTGGCTCCATTAGTTGCTAAGAAAATTAAAAGTAAAGAGTTAATAAATGATAAAACTATTTCTGGGTCATTAACTGTATTTGTAGTGTCAATACTTGTTATGTTAACATTTGATTTAGTATTTGATATTAGTTTTAAATTATATCAATATGTAATTGTTGCAATTATAAGTACATTACTCGAATTAATTGGAACTAAGGGGTTAGATAATTTATATATACCTTTAGGAGTATCTATTGTTGTATATTTAATGGGAGTGTTGTAGATGTATTTAGCTGTATTGTTACCGTCTATTTTTGCTTTATATGCTTTATATAAAAAGAAGCTTACAAATCTAGCTGTGTTATGTGCCTGGGTAATGGGTGTAGTGATAGCTTATTGTGGTGGCTTATTTCCGTTTTTTACTTTAGCATTAACTTTTGTATTAACTTTGTTAAGTGATAAGTTAAAAAAGGGTGAAAAAGATGAAAAAAGAAATGCCTACCAAATGATAAGTAATATTTTAACTTCTTTTGTTGCTATAGTATTATTTTATGTTACTAAACAAGATGTTTTTTATGTAACATATTATGCCGTTATTGGAACTAGTTTAGCAGATACCTTAGCATCTTCTTTAGGTAGTTTATCTACAAAGAAACCTGTTAATCCTTTAAATTTTAAAAAAATGAAAAAAGGAGAAAGTGGAGCTATTAGTTTTTTAGGAATAAATGCTTCAATTTTAGGTGGTATTATTGTAGGACTTGTCTATTATTATGTTTCTTATAATGTTAAGATGTATTTATTTATTATACTTATGGCATTTGTTGGAACATACATTGATAGTATTTTAGGAGCTTTTTTCCAAGCTAAATATGAATGTAAAGTTTGCCATGAACAAGTTGAAGTAGATATACATTGTAAAAAGAATACTAAGCTTATAAAAGGTTATAAATGGATGACGAATGATACGGTTAATCTACTAAATAATATAAGTGTGTTTATAATTAGTTATTTAATATTAAAATAAAAAACTACGAAATGATGTGAACCCTGTTTAGGAGATACAAATAAAAAAGCAGTATATTAAAAAGAGAAAATTATTTTTCTCTTTTTGTGTAAGTTTTTCTCTTTTTCTTAA